>NZ_KV807499.1:137415-155667 GCF_001812015.1 Streptococcus sp. HMSC073D05 | reverse complement strand
TTGAGAGGCTAGGACTTTTGTCCCAGCCTCTTTTGTACTAGATCAACAGAAAAACGGATGCTGTCTAAAAATCTTGCATTTTTTTGCAATTTAGGTTACAATGAAAACTATAAAAAACGCGTAATCCCTAGGGTCTTTCCCTCAGGGAATTTTGTGTGTTTTGACCTATTTTCGATGGAAAGAAGCTTTGCTTCTACCGCAGGAAAAAGTATGAATAACATTGGAGGTAATAATGATTCGATCCTTAATTTCCGAGATCAAAGAATTCAAGAAGCCCTCGATTTTGGCTTCCTTGTTCATGGTCTTTGAAGTCATGTTTGAGATTTCGATTCCCTTTGTCATGGCGAGTCTTTTGGACCAAGGTGTTCAACAAAGAAACATGAACAATATTTTGTTTTACGGTGGGCTCATGCTGGTCTGTGCCTTTCTCTCCCTCTTTTGTGGGATGCAGTCTGCCCGTTATGGCGCCTATGCATCGGCTGGTTTTGCCAAAAACCTTCGTCGGGCCATTTTCAAAAAGGTTCAAACCTTCTCATTTGAGAATATTGATCAGTTCTCATCAGGTGGGTTAGTCACTCGGATGATGACGGACGTGACCAATGTGCAAAATGCCTATCAAATGGTGATCCGGATCTGTGTAAGGGCACCGCTCAATTTGATCTTTGCCATTGTGGCTTGTTTCTTGATCAATCCGGAAATGGCCATGATCTTTGTCTATGTGACCATCTTTTTGGCAGCTGTCTTAAGCATCATCATGAAGATTGTGTATCCGCTCTTCACAGAAGTATTTGAAGCTTATGATAATCTCAACAACAGCATTCAAGAAAACATCACCAATATGCGGGTGGTCAAGTCCTACGTTAAGGAAGCAGATGAAACCGTTAAATTCAAGAAGGCTTCACGTTTGATTTACAACATGTTTATGAAGGCTATCCGTGTCGTTGTCTTGAGTAGCCCAGCTATGATGCTTTCCATGTATGCTTCTTTCCTTTTGATCTCTTGGATCGGGGCTCATCTGATCGTTGGTGGTCAACTCTCTACTGGGAATTTGACCTCTATGTTTAGCTACACCATGACCATTCTCATGTCGCTCATGATGTTTATGATGATCTTTGTCATGTTGTCGATTTCTATGGCCTCTGTCGAGCGGATCAATGAAGTCTTGACGACCAAAACGACGATTGACTCTCCAGAAAATGGGATCAAAGAAGTCGCTGATGGATCCATCAACTTTGAGGATGTGACCTTTGCTTATACCGATGAAAATGGCGACAAGACCCATGTCTTACAAGGGATTAATCTTTCCATTCGTTCAGGGGAAGTGATTGGGATCTTGGGAGGGACAGGATCAGGGAAATCAAGCTTGGTTCAGTTGATTCCTCGTCTCTATGATGTCGAGTCTGGTCGGGTGACAGTAGCGGGCCACGATGTCAAAGAATACGATCTGGATTCCCTTCGTAAGCAAGTGGCCATGGTTCTTCAGACCAATGTCCTTTTCTCTGGTACGATTAAAGAAAATATGCGCTGGGGAAATAAGGATGCGACAGATGAAGAGATCATCGCAGCTTGTAAGATTGCCCAAGCCGATGAATTTATTCAAGATTTCAAAGAGGGTTATGACACCATGATTGAGCGTGGGGGATCCAACGTCTCTGGTGGTCAACGCCAGCGTCTCTGTATCGCGCGTGCCCTTCTCATGAATCCGAAGATCTTGATCTTGGATGATTCGACTTCGGCGGTCGATACCAAGACGGATAGTTTGATCCGTCAAGGATTGGCAACCAGCTTGAAAGAGACTACCAAAATCATCATTGGTCAACGGATTTCTTCTATTCAAGATGCAGATCGCATTATCGTGATGAATGATGGCCAAATCGATGCGATCGGTCGTCACGAGGAATTGCTTGCGACCAATGCCATCTACCAAGAAGTATATGAAATGCAAACACAAGGGAAAGGAGAAGCAGATGAAAACTAAGAAAAAAGCAAATCTAGGCTCTATCCTTCGCCTGCTCGACTTCCTTTGGAAAAACTACAAGGTATCCTTGATTGTTTCCTTTATCTTAATCATTCTATCGTCTCTTGCGACGGTCAATGTGACAGCTTCGATTCAGTCCTTGGTCGACGTCTATGTGGAGCCCATGCTGACAAGCAACAGCCATGATTTCGGACCGCTCTTGTCCTTCTTAACACGAGTTGGTTTGATCTGTTTGATCGGGGTACTTGCTAACTATGGCTTTACCTTGATTATGGCGACCGTTTCACAAGACTCACTTAGAAGTCTTCGAAATCAGTTGTTTGCCCGCATGCAAAAACTGCCGGTACGTTACTTTGATACCCACCAACATGGGGACATCATGTCTATCTATACCAATGATATTGATGCTCTTCGCCAAGCAATTGAACAATCCATTCCTCAACTCTTATCCTCAGCGATTACCATCCTTGGGGTAACGATTACCATGCTGACGGTTAGTCCTCTCTTGTTCTTGATTGTTCTTGTCATGGTTCTTGTCATGGTCTTTATCATCAAGGATGTTTCTGGAAAGTCAGGTCGTTACTTTGGCGCCCAACAAAAGAACTTGGGGATTGAGAACGGCTTTATTGAAGAAATGATGTCTGGTCAAAAAGTGGTCAAGGCCTTTGTGCATGAAAGAGAAAGCATTGAGGATTTTGACCGGATCAATGACCAACTCTTTGAGTCTTCCTACCAGGCTAACCGCTATGCCAATGTCCTCATGCCCATTCTTGGGAACTTGGGAAATGTTTCCTTTGTTCTAACAGCCTTGATCGGGGGCCTCTTTGCGCTAAACGGCGTCGGTGGTTTAACCATTGGTGGTCTTATGGCCTTTCTGCAATTGAACCGTTCCTTCACAGGTCCGATTGCCCAGGTCTCTCAACAATTGAACTTTGTCCTCATGGCCTTGGCTGGTGGAGATCGTGTCTTTGATCTCTTGGACGAAGAAGAAGAAGTCGACCAAGGAAAAGTGACGCTGGTCAATTATGAACTGGTCGATGGAGAAATGGTCGAAACCGATCAGAAAACCAATAAATGGGCTTGGAAACACCCACGTCCAAATGGGGATTACCAGCTTGTCAAGATGGTCGGAAATGTGGTCTTTGATGATGTTGATTTCTCTTATGATGGGAAGAAACAAATCCTTCATGGCATCAACTTGTACGCGGATAAGGGTCAAAAAGTGGCCTTTGTCGGAGCGACTGGTGCAGGAAAGACAACTATCACCAACTTGATCAACCGCTTCTATGACATCCAGTCAGGAATGATCACTTATGATGGGATCGATATTAAATTGATTGAGAAAGATTCTCTGCGTCGTTCCCTCGGAATCGTTCTTCAAGATACCCACTTATTTACTGGTACGATTGCGGAAAACATCGCTTATGGCCGTGCTGATGCAACACGGGAAGAAATCCTTGAAGCAGCTCGGATTGCCAATGTGGATTCCTTTGTCAAGCACTTGGATCAGGGCTATGAGACAGCCTTGACGGATGATGGGGCTGGTCTATCAAATGGTCAACGACAATTGATCGCCATTGCCCGTGCAGCCCTTGCCAATGCGCCTGTCTTGATTCTGGACGAAGCGACGTCTTCCATTGACTCACGGACAGAGAAGATGGTGCAAGAAGGGATGGACCGCTTGATGGAAGGTCGGACTGTCTTTGTTATCGCCCACCGTCTATCGACTATCGTCAATTCCGATGTGATTATGGTAATGGACCACGGACGTATTATCGAGCGAGGCAACCATGCTTCCTTGATGGCAGAACGTGGCACCTATTACCGCCTGTACACCGGTGGACTTGAAATTGATTAATAATAAAAAAGCTTGAGCGTTGGCTCAGGCTTTTTTGGCTTATGGATAATGACTTCTTAGAAACTTTCCTTAGGTGAGTACGGACGTTAAGTGAAATTATCCAGTGGATGATTTCAGCAATCCAGGAAGTTCCATGACTAATTATTGAGCCCCTTCGCTCTTTAATTTCTGGGCTCAGGCTAAAACAGTTTCCCAAACTGTTTTACTCTCAAAATTCCTGAGTGCCTGAAACTGTATTGTTTCAGGCACTTTTCTCACAGCGGAAAGTCTCGAAAATAAATATTCATTCATCAGAAAGCTTGAGTTCACGCTCAGGCTTTTGCTTATTTCTCAAGTAATTCTTGGATCAAGTCTTCCATGGCAGCTGGTTCTGTTTTGGAGGAGAAGCGTTGGGCGACTTGGCCTTGTCGATCGATGACAAATTTTGCGAAGTTCCATTCGATGCGTTTGCCCAGTGGCCCAGCTGCTTGGCTTTTGAGCCAGTCATAAAGAGGAAGGGCTTCTTTACCATTGACCTTGGCTTTGGCGAATCGTGGGAAGGTGGTCTGGTAGTTGAGGCTGCAGAAGCTATTGATTTCTTCAGCAGTTCCTGGCGCCTGCCCCATGAATTGGTTGCAGGGGATGTCCAGGATTTCAAGCCCTTTTTCCTGGTAGCGCTGGTAGAGATCTTGCAGTCCTTGGTATTGCGGGGTCAAGCCACAGCCTGTTGCTGTATTGACTACGATGAGGACCTTACCTTGGTAGTGAGAAAGGGGAATCTCCTCCCCATTCTGGTTTTCTAAAGAAAAATCATAAATGCTGGTCATAGGTGGTATCCTTTCTGTCTCTTCAGCTTTTATTGTAGCACAAATCTCCTAATATTGGGCCTAGAGGAGCATGACTTCTTGCTTTAGTCCCTCCTGTGAAAATGATATAATAAGAAGATAACAAGCTCTCAAGAAAATGCCAAAAGGAGAACGGATCGGATGAAATTACTCTATACGGATGTTCGGACCCCCTTGACCCAGGTCCTGACACAAGAAGCCGTAGGGTTAGTAGAACAGGGCAAGCGTGTGTTTTACATTGCGCCCAACTCTCTTTCCTTTGAAAAAGAAGCCAAGGTCTTGTCCTATTTAGAAGGTCAGGCTTCTTTTGCTATTACCGTAACGCGCTTTGCCCAAATGGCCCGTTATTTCATCCTGAACCAGGTATTTGAGGAGCAACCCTTAGATGACATCGGTCTAGGCATGCTATTTTTTAAAGCTCTTTCCCAGATGAAGGAGCAGGATCTTAAAGTTTACGGGGCCCTGCGCAAGGATCCTCAGTTTATCCAGCAACTGGTCCAGCTCTATCATGAATTGCAGACAGCCCAGATGGATTTTACCGATTTAGAGTTGCTCGAGGAAGCTGAAAAAAGAGAGGACCTCTTGGCGATTTTTGAAGCTGTCTCTGAGATGCTGGTCCAGCACCAGTATGAATCCCAGTCCAAAATGGCCTTTTTCCTCAATCAGGTCGAAAAAGGGCACTTGGAAGAGCAATTACAGGATGTGGCGATTGTCGTCGATGGCTTCACGCGTTTTTCTGCAGAAGAAGAGGCCTTGATTGGTCTCCTTCACCGAAAAGGAGTGGAGATTGTCATCGGAGTCTATGCCAGTGAAAAAGCCTATCGAGCAAGCTTTAGAGAGGGCAATCTTTACCAGGCCAGTGTTGACTTTCTCCTCCAGCTGGCTAAGACTTTTGAGGTACAGCCTCAGTATTGTGGGCAAGCGATTGAAGACTCCTTTAGTCGCATTACCCGCATGCTAGAAGTGCGCTACGATTTTTCACAAGTGGAAAATGAGCTGGAGGACCAAGATCGAACAGCGGTCCAACTCTGGCAAACTAATACACAAAAAGAAGAGTTGGAATATGTCGCTAAATCCATCCGTCAGCGTCTTCATGATGGGGCACGCTATCGGGATATTCGGGTCTTGCTAGGCGATGTAGAAGCTTATCAACTGCAACTCAAGACCATTTTTGACCAGTATCAGATCCCCTTTTATTTGGGACGAAGTGAAGCCATGGTCCACCATCCCTTGATTCAGGTCATTGAATCATTAGGTCGGATCAAGCAGTTCAATTACCAGACAGAAGACGTCATCAACTTGTTAAAAACGGGTCTGTATAGTGATCTGACGCAAGAAGAAGTCGATGCTTTTGAGCAATACCTTCGTTTTGCGGAAGTAAAGGGCGCTACAAAATTTCACAAGCCTTTTACTAGCAATCGTCAGGGCAAGTTTAATTTGGAAAAGCTTAATACTCTCCGAGAACGCGTCGTAGAACCTCTAGTCCCTTTCTTTTCACAGCGCAAACAAAAGGTGACCCAACTCTTAACCACCTTTACAGAGTTTCTGCAAGAGGCCCAGCTTTCTCAGAATCTACAAGCTTTGATCAAGGATCTAGCCTTGGAGGAGCAGGAGCGCTATGACCAGGTCTGGAAGGCCTTCCTCCACGTCTTAGAGGAGTTGAACCTGGTCTTTGAGGACCAAGAGCTGACAGTGGATGACTTTCTAGCTCTCCTCTTATCGGGGATGCAATTGTCTCAATACCGGACAGTTCCTGCTACGGTCGATGTGGTGACGGTTCAGTCCTATGACTTGATTGAACCCTTGACAGCGCCTTATGTCTACGCGATCGGGCTGACCCAGGAGCGTTTTCCAAAGATTGCTCAGAACACCTCTCTACTCAGTGAAGAAGAGCGCCAGCAGTTGAATGAGGCTACCCAAGAAGGAGCAGAGCTCCAGGTGGTGACCAGCGAAAATCTCAAGAAAAATCGCTTTGTGGCAGTTTCGCTCCTCAATGCGGCGACCAACCAACTGGTTCTATCGGCCCCTAGCTTGGTTAATGAAATGGAAGATAGTGTCTCTCCTTACCTTGTCGAATTGACCAAGGAACCTATTGCCATCGAGTGGACGACCAAACAAGCCCAAGCCTCGAGTGATGATATCGGGACCTACCGAGCCCTCCTAGCGCGCGTGATCGAATTTCATCAAGAAGAAATTACGAGTGAGTTGTCTCCTGAAGAAGCCAGCTTTTGGGGTGTGGCGGTACGGGTCTTGCGCAAGAAATTAGCCGCTGAAGGTATCCAGATTCCTCAGATTTCAACGGAATTAAAGAGCCGTCAGCTTCAGTCGGATACGCTTCAAGCGCTCTATCCAGAGGGCAAAGACTTGACCTTATCCGCTTCTGCCTTGAATGAATACTACAAGCACCAGTATGCCTTTTATCTGCGCTATGTCTTGGGCTTACAAGAGGATGAAACCATCCGGCCAGACGCTCGTAGTCATGGGAATTTCTTGCACCGGATCTTTGAACGAGTCTTAAAAGATAGTTCCGATCAAGCGTTTGATCGGCGTTTAAATGAGGCGATTCGAGAAACCAGCCAAGAAGCAGAGTTTCAGCAATTGTATACAGAAAGTGGAGAGACCGAGTTTATTCGCAACTTGCTTCTTGATACTGCGAAAACAACGGGGCGTGTCCTCGCCCAGCAAAATGGCATCGAGACCATCGGTGAGGAGACCCTCTTTGGTGGAAGTACCCACACCTCTTATCCATTGTCCGATGGCCGTCTCCTGCAGCTACGAGGCAAGGTGGATCGCATTGATCAATTGAGGGATCACGGAGCCCTCGGAGTCGTGGACTATAAGTCCAGTCTGACGCAATTCCACTATGACAAGTTCTTTAATGGCCTGAATTCTCAATTGCCAACCTATCTTTCTGCCATTCAGGATCTGAAGGAATACCAAGAGGAGCAGGGGATTTTCGGAGCCATGTATTTGGAAATGGGAGATCCCCTAGTGGATCTGAAAAAGGCCAAGACAGTAGAGGACGCCATCAACCAAACTATGAAAAGTCAACAGTACAAGGGGCTCTTTATGGCAGATCAGGCGCCTTACCTGGGCGAGGCCTATGATAAGAACAAGGCTATGATGTTGAGTAAGGAAGAGCTGGACCTGCTCCTCTTGTACAACGCTTATCTCTATAAAACAGCAGCAGAAGGGATCCTCAAGGGGCAATTTGCCATCAATCCCTATAGTGAAAATGGGCGCAATATCGCACCATTCGTGGAGCAGTTTAAATCCATCACAGGATTTGAAGCGGATCGTCACCTAGGTCAGGCACGGTTCTTGACCAAACTAGACCAAAAAGGAATACGCGGTGAAAAGGTGAAAGCCGCTTGGATCGAGAAGATGAAGGAGGTCTTGAACAAATGATCAAACAAGCATTTTTGACAAGAGAAGAAATCAAGGCCCTCCAGGTCCAAGAGGCAGCTTCTACCAAAGAGCAAAAGCGGACGCCAGAACAGATCGATGCCATCTATAGTTCGGGGACCAATATCCTGGTGTCGGCCTCTGCTGGATCAGGGAAGACCTTTGTCATGGTGCAAAGGATTTTGGATCAGATCCAGCGAGGTATTTCGATTAAGGAGCTCTTTATCTCGACCTTTACGGTCAAGGCAGCAGGAGAGCTCAAGGAGCGTCTGGAAAGTGAACTTGGAAAAGCCCTGCAAGACAGCGATGACCCAGAACTCAAGCAACACCTGGCCCGTCAAATCGCAGATGTCGCCACCAGCGATATCGGAACCATGGACTCTTTTACCCAAAAGGTCCTAACGCGCTATGGCTATTTGCTTGGGTTGGCACCTCAGTTTCGCATTTTACAAAATGCTAGTGAGCAACGCCTCTTACAAAATGAAGTCTTTCAAGCTGTTTTTGACCGCTATTACCAGGGAGAAAACCAAGAAGCCTTTGTGCAGATGGTCAAGAATTTCACCGGCCAGCGCAAAAATTTGACCTTGTTTAAAGAACAGGTCTACCAGATCTATGACTTTCTTCAGTCGACCAGTGATCTGGAGAAATGGCTGGAAGAGCATTTTCTAAAAGGCTATGAGGAGACCGATTTTGACCAGGTTGAAGGCGATCTTATGGAGAACATCCAGCAGGCCCTCTATGAGGCAGAGAACTTTTTTGCCTTTCATTTGTCCAATGAAGGCCAAGCATTTGATAAGGCCAAATATTTGGAAGCCGTGCAAGAGGTGCTGGATCAGATTGGAAGCCTCACAGAGCGCCCTAATAAAGCGCAACTGACCTCTGTCCTAAAGGCAGTCGTCGCGATTAGCCGGGCTTCAAATGGGGGAGCCTTGACCAATAGAGCCCGTAAGGAAGAGCTGAAAGAGCTAGTTACGGCCTATAACCAAGACAAAAACCTTCATATCAACCGCCTCAGAGACTTAGAAAATCAACTCTATCAGTTGGAATTTCAACAAACCTTCCACCAAGAAGAAGGCCCCATGCTCTCTTTGCTGCGGGACTTTATCAGAGACTTTGCTCGTGCTTATCTGGAGCGAAAAATTCAAGAAAAGGCCTATGAATTTGGGGATATCAGTCATTTTGCCATTCAAATTTTAGAGCGATTTCCAGAGGTGAGACAAGCCTTTCAAGAGCGCTACCACGAGGTCATGGTCGATGAGTACCAGGATACCAACCACACCCAAGAGCGGATGTTGGACTTGCTGTCAAATGGCCACAATCGCTTCATGGTGGGGGATATCAAGCAATCCATTTACCGCTTCCGTCAGGCAGATCCACAGATTTTCAATGATAAATTTAAGGCTTATCAAGAAGAAGGGGCAAAAGGGCGCTTGATCCTCCTCAAGGAAAACTTCCGGAGTCATGTGGAAGTGTTGGATGCGACCAATGATGTCTTTCGCCATTTGATGGACGAAGAGGTAGGAGAGATTGACTACAATCAAACCCACTATCTAGTTGCAGGAAGCGACAAGCAGCGGATGGCCTTGCCACAACATCGGGCAGAATTTTTGCTCTATGATGGTAGCCAAGACCAGGAAGAAAAGGCCGAAGATGAGGAAGCTGCTTCTGGACTTGAGACGGTTTCCAAGGGAGAAATTCTTCTCGTTATCAAAGAAATTTTACGCCTCCATCGGGTGGAAAAAGTGCCTTTTAAAGAGATCACACTCTTGACCGCGACTCGAACGCGAAATGACGCGATTCTGGAAGCCTTTGACCAGTACCAGATTCCGATTGTAGCAGATAGCGGACAGGCGCATTATCTAGAGTCGCTGGAAGTGATGGTCATGTTGGATACCTTGCGGACCATTAACAATCCCTTGCATGATTATCCCTTGGTTGCTCTCATGAAATCCCCTATGTTTGACTTTGATGAAGATGAGCTGGCACGGATTTCCTTACAGACGCTTCCAGAGCAAAAGCAAGTGGCCTTCTACCACAAGGTCCAGTTAGCCCTTGAAAAAACTGCAGAGCATGCCAATCTGATTGATGCCAAGCTCCTAGCTAAAATCGAGAACTTCCTCCAGGTTTTATCTGATTGGCGGGCTGCTGCCAAGACCTCTTCGCTTTATGATTTGCTGTGGAAAATCTATGAGGATCGCTATTACTACGACTATGTTGGCGCCCTTCCAAATGGCGCCCAGCGCCAGGCCAACCTCTATGCCTTGACGCTTCGGGCCAATGATTACGAGAAAGCCAGCTTTAAGGGCTTGTCACGCTTCATTGCTATGATCGATAAGATCATTGAAAATGAACACGATTTGGCCAGCATCCCTCTGGCGGCACCAAAAGATGCCGTTCAGCTCATGACCGTCCATAAGAGTAAGGGGCTGGAATTCAAGTATGTCTTTATTCTCAATATGGACAAGGCTTTTAACCGCAAGGATCAATCGGGACCGATCATTCTCAGTCGCCAAAAAGGGATTGGCTTTAAATACATTGCGAACCTGCCAGTTGAGACCGAAAATCCAGCCGCTCCTGAAAGCATCCGCCTGCAGATCGAAACGCCTTGCTACCAACGCAATGTGGAAGAAACAAAATTGGCTACAATTTCTGAGCAGATGCGTCTTCTTTATGTCGCCATGACACGGGCTGAGCTCAAGCTCTATCTAGTCGGAAAAGGCCGGGAGGACAAACTGCGTGATACCGATTGGGGGACCAGTCGCAATGGCAAGCTGGATCCGGAAAAACGAAAAGAATGGACCTCTTATCAGGACTGGCTCTTTGCTATTCAAGATGTGTTTACCAAGAATACCCTGGCCTATGACACGCGTTTTGTGACAGATGAAGACCTGACACCAGACCAGCTTGAGCCACTAGAGAAGGATTCCAGCCTTGATCAGCTCAAGGATGTCCGCCAGTCAGAGGATATTCGTCGGGCCTTGGATATCTTGGAAAATGTTGATCGGCTCAATCAGCTCTATGCTCCGGCCATTCATTTACCAAGTGTACGTACTCCTAGTCAGATCAAGAAATTCTACGAGCCGGTCATGGATGCCAATGGCGTCCAGATCATGGATGCAAAGAGTGTGACGCCTGACTTTGAGCTGCCAACTTTTGGTCAAGAAAAATCCGTGACAGGAGCCCAAGTCGGAAGTGCTGTCCATGAACTCATGCAGCGCGTGCCTCTTGAGGAAGAAATCACGCTAGGTACACTGCGTCAAGCCTTGGAGCAAGTTCAAGCGGAGCCAGCGGTCAAAGCCCGCATCAAGCTAGAGGCCATCCTTTCTTTCTATGAGACCCCTTTGGGTACCTTGCTTCAAAAAGAGGCCTCTCGAGTCCGGCGCGAAGCACCCTTTGCCATGCTGAAGAAAGATCCAGCCAGTGGTGAGGACTTTGTCGTGCGGGGGATCTTGGATGGTTATTTGGTGCTAGAAGACCGGATCCTACTTTTTGATTACAAGACGGATCACTACAAGGTCCCTAGTCAATTGGTCGAACGCTACCGGGATCAGCTCGATCTCTATGCAGAAGCTCTTCGTCGTTCTTATGGCCAAGAGCAAGTAGAAAAATACCTCGTGCTTCTAGGTGGCCCCCATCTAGAAGTGATGAAAGTGGAGTAAATCATGGCAATTGCACAGGAAAACATCGAACGGATCCAAAGAATGGAAGGTTATTTGAATGACTATGCCAAGACTTTGGAAGAAACCAAAAAAGCAGTGGATCAGCTAAGAGAGCATCAAGAAAGCTATATCCAACTGTGCGATTATTATAGTAGTCAGGCCTATTTTGATGATTTGGACTTGTCCAATCAAGCTGACTTTCCAGAAGATCTTCCTTGTGGTGTCTTGTCCGAAGATGCCGTCTATGATTTGTTAAACGAGCATTTTCAGATGGGAGTGGAGCTCTTGGAGATCGCAACGAAGATGATCAAAGAACGGTGAAATCTTTATTTATATTTTATCTTTCCTTAGGTGACGGCGGACGCTAGGTGAAATTATCCAGTGGATGATTTCAGCAATCCATGAAGTTCCATAGCTAATTATTGAGCCCCTTCGCTCTTGAAATTCTTAGCTCAAGCTAAAACAGTTCCCCGAACTGTTTTACTCTCAATAATTCCGAGTACCTGAAACAGATCCTGTTTCAGGTACTTTTGTCACTGCGGAAAGAAAAATATGTAAATGATGACATAGTGAATTGTGGGATTACTTGACTAATTCATTGGATATTTCGACTGACTTATTAAAATGTAAAAGCAACTAACAACCACACAAAAAAGCTCCGGTTTCCCGGAGCTTTTTGAATGATTAGTGTGAGACACGGCGACGTGCTGCTTTTTTGCGGTTTTCTTCGATGAAAGCTGCTTTTTGTTCTTCTGGTTCGATTACTTTTTTCTTGAATGTGTAAACTGCACCTGCGACAGCAGCAACTGTACCAGCAACACCAGTAACAAAACCTTTACCAAATCCTTTAGCCATGAGAATTTCTCCTTTTCTGAACTTTAAATATTTATGTTATAATATATGGTAACGAAAAAACGTGAATTTTGCAAGGAAAAACGATGAAAACCAAGATAATTGTGATTGTGGGACCGACTGCTGTTGGAAAGACAGCTCTTGCGATCGATTTGGCGCAAGCCTTCAATGGTGAAATTATCAGTGGCGATAGTCAACAAGTCTATCGCAAGCTGGATATTGGAACAGCCAAGGCGACGCCAGAAGAGCAAGCTGCGGCACCCCATCATTTGATTGATGTGCGGGAGGTGACCGAGTCTTACTCAGCTTTTGATTTTGTAAGAGAAGCCAAGACTGCGATTGAAGAGATCACAGCTCGAGGTAAGCTTCCTATCATTGCAGGTGGGACAGGCCTTTACATCCAAAGTTTGCTCGAAGGTTATCATCTAGGTGGTGAAGTTCCTCATGAAGAGATTCTGGCCTATCGTGCTCAATTGGACTTGTTGTCGGACGAGGACTTGTACCAAAGGGTAGCGGAGCAAGGACTTGTGATTCCTCAGATCAATCGCCGTCGGTCCATGCGAGCTCTGGAAATTGCGCATTTTGGGCAGGACCTCGCAAACGAAGAGACCGATTATGAACCCTATCTCATCTGTCTAGATGATGAACGGTCCTTGATCTATGATCGCATCAATCGTCGAGTAGATCGCATGTTAGAGGAAGGCTTGCTGGATGAAGCCCGTTGGCTCTATGATGACCATCCGGAGGTTCAGGCAGCTAAAGGGATTGGTTACAAGGAACTCTTTCCTTACTTTAAGGGAGAGCAGAGCCTTGCGGAAGCCAGTGAGATCCTCAAGCGCAATACGCGGCGTTTTGCCAAACGGCAGCTGACCTGGTTTCGAAATCGGATGGAAGTAAAATTTTACGCCATTTCTGCCCCCCACTTCAAGGAGCAGGTTCTTGCAGATGTAAAGGAGTTTTTACAGCATGATTGAAACAGAAAAAAAACAAGAACGCATCCTTTTGGTCGGTGTGGAACTTCAAGGCATGGACAATTTTGACATGTCTATGGAGGAGTTGGCGAGCCTGGCTAAAACAGCTGGTGGAGATGTCCGGGGCTCTTATACACAAAAGCGGGAGAAATACGATACCAAGACCTTTGTCGGCTCAGGAAAACTAGAAGAAATCGCGCAAATGGTCGAAGCAGATGAGATTACGACCGTGGTGGTCAATAACCGCCTGACCCCCCGTCAAAATGTCAACTTAGAAGAAATCCTTGGGGTCAAAGTCATTGACCGGATGCAGTTGATTTTAGATATCTTTGCCATGCGGGCTAGGAGTCATGAAGGCAAGTTGCAGGTACACTTGGCCCAGCTCAAATACCTTTTGCCACGCCTTGTCGGTCAAGGAATCATGCTCAGCCGTCAAGCTGGGGGAATTGGTTCTCGTGGTCCAGGGGAAAGTCAGTTGGAGTTGAACCGCCGGAGCGTTCGCAATCAAATCACCGATATCGAGCGACAGCTCAAGGCAGTTGAAAAGAACCGGGAAACCCTTCGTGAAAAACGCTTGGAATCACCTGTCTTTAAGATTGGTTTGATCGGCTATACCAATGCTGGAAAGTCGACCATTATGAATCAGCTGACCAGTAAGAGCCAGTATGAAGCCGATGAACTCTTTGCGACCTTAGACGCCACAACCAAGAGCATCCATCTAACAGGCAATCTGCAAGTGACGCTGACCGATACGGTTGGCTTTATCCAAGATCTACCAACAGAGTTGGTTTCGAGCTTTAAGTCGACCCTGGAAGAAAGTAAGAATGTAGACCTCCTGGTCCATGTCATCGATGCATCTGACCCCAATCATGAAGAGCATGAAAAGACCGTGCTTTCGATCATGAAGGACCTGGATATGCTGGAGATCCCTCGCTTGACGCTTTACAACAAAGCAGATAAAGTAGCAGACTTTACACCAACTCAGACACCTTTTAGCTTGATTTCAGCGCGCTCTGAGACAGCCCGTGAAGATCTCCAGGCTTTGCTTCTAGAAAAACTGAGAGAGCTCTTTGTTCCCTTTACCATTCGCGTTCCCTTTTCAAAATCTTATCGGACACATGATTTAGAAACAGTTGCGATCATTGACCAGCGCGAATTTGAAGAGGATGTCGAAGTCATTCAAGGTTATATCGCAGAGAAAAATAAGTGGAAGTTGGAAGAATTTTATGACGGATTACGTTGATTTGGCAATAAAATATGGAGGCTATACCAGCCTCGATCGGGTCTATCTGACCAATCTTTTAAGCACAATCCCTGAGGAATTGCGTCTCCGTGTGATTACGCCTCCCCCAAGTGTGATCAACGCCTATTTTGCTGAGCTCTATCAAAAGAAGAGCCCCAAGGAGGCCATGGATTATTTCTTGGACCTGAGCCGGGCATTTGACTTATTCACAGTTCAGCAAAACTTTGATGAACGGAAGCCTTTTATCCGCCTCAACTTATCAGGGAAGTCTTATGGCTTGGCTTACGTAAATGAAGTGTTTGCCTGTGTCTTTGCTGAACATCCAGCAGAAGATATCACTCCTGCCATATTATTTGAAGTCGCAGAGATCTTTCCACATTGTTTGGTCTTCGAAAAAGATGGTAAGATCTGTCTGCAAGAGGCCGGCCCAGAAGTGGCGACCAAAACAGAGGCCCTCTCTGCCCTGACTGACTTGATGACCTTGGAAGATGGACGATTGAAACTGTCAGGATATAACCAAGAGGAGCTCCTCGAGCTAGCGCAAGCCTACCCAGGCAACCTTTCTTTCCGTTCAGAGAACCGGACGGCCATGATTTATATAGATAGAAAGTAGACAATGGACATTCAATTTTTAGGAACGGGAGCTGGGCAACCCTCAAAAGCCCGTAATGTATCGAGCTTAGCGCTCAAATTACTAGATGAGATCAATGAAGTCTGGCTCTTTGATTGTGGCGAGGCGACACAGAATCAAATTTTAGAAACGACCATTCGTCCGCGAAAGGTTAGCAAAATCTTTATTACTCACCTACACGGAGACCATATTTTTGGTTTGCCAGGTTTCCTCTCTAGCCGGGCTTTCCAGGCTAATGAAGAGCAGACGGATCTAGATATTTATGGTCCAGCTGGCATCAAATCCTTTGTCATGACCAGTCTTCGCGTATCGGGTTCTCGCCTGCCTTACCGCATCCATTTTCATGAATTCGATGAAAACTCTCTGGGCAAGATTTTAGAAACCGATAAATTTACGGTTTATGCGGAAGCTTTGGACCACACCATTTTCTGTGTAGGTTACCGGATTATGCAGAAGGACCTCGAAGGAACACTGGATGCAGAGAAGTTGAAGGCAGCAGGAGTTCCTTTTGGACCGCTCTTTGGGAAAGTCAAAAATGGCCAAGACGTCACCCTGGAAGATGGCACTAAGATTATTGCAGCCGACTATATTTCAGCCCCTCGACCTGGTCAGATTATCACGATCCTAGGAGATACACGGAAGACAAATGCTAGTGTACGACTAGCAGTCAATGCGGATGTCTTGGTCCATGAGTCCACCTATGGCAAGGGAGATGAGAAGATTGCTAAGAAACACGGCCACTCGACCAATATGCAGGCGGCAGAAGTAGCGCGTGAAGCTGGAGCGAAACGCCTTCTTTTGAACCACATCAGTGCTCGCTTCTTATCAAAAGACATCAGTCAATTGCGCAAGGATGCGTCCAGCATTTTTGAAAATGTCTATGTCGTCAAAGATTTGGAAGAAGTGGAGATCTAAGATGCGAACCATTCTCATAACAGGAGCAAGTGGAGGATTGGCACAGGAAATCGTCAAGCTCCTCCCTGAAGACCGGCTGATTCTCTTAGGCAGAAATCAAGAAAAACTGGAAAAACTCTATGCCAGTCATCCTCAAACCGAATGCATCGGGCTTGATATCACAGACTCCTCAGCTGTCCAACAGCTAGTGGAAGAGCTCTATCAGTGTTACGGACAGATCGATATCTTGGTCAATAATGCTGGCTATGGCATCTTTGAGGCCTTTGATCGCATTTCTGACCAGCAGGTACAGGAGATGTTTGAGGTCAATACCTTTGCCCTTATGCAGCTTTCACGCTTGATTGGTGCGCACATGAAGGCAGTAGGCAAGGGGCACATTGTCAACATCGTCAGCATGGCTGGCTTAGTTGCAACCGCTAAATCCAGCCTTTATTCGGCTACTAAGTTTGCAGCCATCGGCTTCTCTAACGCCCTGCGGCTAGAACTCATGCCCTTTGGTGTCCATGTGACGACAGTCAATCCAGGCCCCATCCGGACTACCTTCTTTGACCAGGCAGATCCTGACGGAAGTTATGTCAAGGCTGTGGATCGCTATATTTTGGAACCAGATTTTGTGGCTAAGAAGATCGTTAAAAACTTTGGAAAAGCAAAACGCGAACTTAATCTTCCTTGGCTCTTGAACCTGACCCACAAGCTCTATACCCTATTTCCACGCATCTCAGACAAGCTCGCTAGCAAGATGTTTAATTTCAAATAGGAGGAGATAAATGGCCGCAAATATTCAAGCTTATTTAGAGAACCTCCAGCAACCCTGGGGACAGATCTATTATGATATTCTATTTGACCAATTACAGGACGTCAAGGGAAAGCGGGTGCTTGATTTTGGCAGTGGTTTCGGCCTTGTAGCCAACCACCTAGCGCAAGACAATGATGTCCTTGCTGTGGAGCCCAATCAAGAAATGGTGGCCTTGCGGGCCCAGGACCATCCCTACCAACAATTCGTCGGAAGTCTAGATCAGTTAGCAAGCCTTGAAGATGCCAGCTTTGAGGTCATCCTCTGCCACAATGTCCTGGAGTATGTAGAGGATCGCAAGCTGGTTCTTGAAGAATTTACCCGTCTCTTGAAACCAGGAGGACTACTCTCTATCGTCAAGCACAATGAGGTTGGACGCGTCCTGCAGACCGTCGTCTTTGAAAATGATACTCAGAAAGCGCTTGGTCTCCTAGCAGGTCAGGACTTGGAAAGCCACTCCATGGGCTTGGCCCAGGCCTATGATCTCGATCTAGCTGTTGAAGATCTAGCTCTTGAAGTCCAAGACTACCAAGGAATTCGTGTCTTTTATGCCTTGCAGGACAATCGCTTTAAAGGACAAGAAGGCTGGCGAGAGTCTATGCTCAAAATGGAGCTGGCCGTTTGCCAAGAGTCCCCTTACAGAGATATCGCCTTCTTCCAGCACTATAGCTTAAAAAGGAGTTAAGATGTTACATTATAAAAAAGAAATTCCAGCGATGACAGACCTACTCGCACTCTACAGCTCAGTCGGCTGGACCAATTATACTAACAATCCAACCATGTTGGAAGAAGCTGTCAAAGCCAGTCTATGGCAGTTGGCGGTCTATGATAAGGAAGAGCTCGTAGCCTACATTCGCTTAGTAGGAGATGGCCATTCTGTCATTTTTGTACAGGACCTCTTGGTGCGACCAGATCACCAGCGCCAAGGCATTGGCACGAAACTCTTAGAAGAGGCTTTAGCGACCTTCCCCAATGTCTATCAACGGCTCCTTGCCACTGAGCGTAGCGAGAAAAATTTAGCCTTTTACCAGTCCCTGGGCTTTGTCGAATTGTCAGAGCAAGCTTGTACAGGGATGATTTATATGAAATAAAGAGAGTGGGACAGAAATCGGTAATTCGTTAG
>NZ_KV807499.1:111514-137315 GCF_001812015.1 Streptococcus sp. HMSC073D05 | reverse complement strand
TTGAGAGGCTAGGACTTTTGTCCCAGCCTCTTATCTTTTTGACTGACAAAAGGGGTAATAGGGATAGAGCTAAGTAATACGATAGCAACTATTTTTAAATAATTTGTTTTTTCAAATATTCCAACTATTGCCTGACCCTTTATTTCCCGTCATTTTCGGCTTTCATGATATAATAATCAGATAAGAAAAAGAGGAGACCAAAAGCTAGATGATCACTTCAAAATACGATTGGCAGTTAGCTTCGCCAAGTGCAGATGAGGCCTTTTTAGCCATTGCTAAAAAAGCAGGCCTAGAATCATCCGTAGCAACCTTGCTGTATGAGCGTGGCATTCAGACCAAAGAGGATTTAGAAGACTTTTTAGAGCCCAAGCTGGAGAAGCTTCACGACCCTTATTTGCTCCATGATATGGAGAAAGCGGTGGAGCGCATCCGACGGGCCATCGAAGACTACGAGCAGATCCTCATCTATGGTGACTATGACGCGGATGGGATGACCTCGGCCTCCATTATGAAGGAAACCTTGGAGCAGATGGGAGCAGAGGTGCAAGTCTACCTACCCAACCGCTTCACAGACGGCTATGGTCCCAACGAGAGTGTCTACAAATACTTTATCGAGCAGCAAGGCATTTCCCTGATTGTTACGGTGGACAATGGTGTGGCGGGCGATCAAGCCATTGCCATGGCTCAAGCGATGGGAGTTGATGTTATCGTGACGGACCACCACTCTATGCCGGAAGTCTTGCCGGATGCTTATGCGATCATTCATCCCGAGCATCCAGATGCGGATTATCCCTTCCATTATCTGGCAGGTTGTGGCGTGGCTTTTAAGTTGGCCTGTGCCCTCTTAGAAGAAGTGCCGGTTGATCTCTTAGATTTAGTCGCGATTGGAACCATTGCAGATATGGTAAGCCTGACAGATGAGAATCGGATCCTGGTCAAATACGGTCTGGGTGTTCTCCAACATACCCAGAGGATGGGCTTGCAGGAGCTTTTGGAGATCGCAGGGATTCGTCCGGAAGATGTTAATGAAGAAACAATTGGCTTTCAGATTGCTCCTCGTCTCAATGCCCTTGGCCGCCTCGATGACCCTAATCCAGCTATTGAACTACTGACTGGTTTTGACGATGAAGAGGCACACGAGATTGCCCTTATGATTCATCAGAAGAATGAAGAACGTAAAGAAATTGTCCAAAGCATCTATGATGAAGCCAAAACCATGGTAGATCCGAGCTTGTCCGCCCAGGTCTTGGCCAAAGAAGGCTGGAATCCGGGAGTGCTTGGCATTGTCGCCGGCCGTCTATTAGAAGAGCTTCATCAGCCGGTTGTTGTTTTAAGTATCGAAGATGGACGGGCTAAAGGAAGTGCTCGCAGTCCTGAGTCGGTCAATATCTTTGATGCCCTCGATCCCCACCGGTCGCTCTTTGTCGCCTTTGGAGGACATGCCGGTGCAGCAGGGATGACGCTCGAGGTGGACCAACTTCCTGCTCTGTCTCAGGCCCTTACGGATTACATTAGAGAGCAAGAGATAGATCTCAGCAGCAAGTCTAGCTTAGCCATTGACGAGGAACTACACCTAACAGAACTAACGCTTGAGACCTTGAAAAACTTTGATCGCTTGAGCCCTTTTGGCATGGACAATAAAAAGCCAGTCTTTCTGGTCCGTAATTTCAAGGTAGAAGGGGCGCGCTCGATGGGAGCCGGCAATACCCATTTGAAACTCAAAATTTCTCAAGAAGATGCGACCTTCGAGGTGGTTGCCTTTGGCTTAGGAAGCTTAGAGGCAGAGTTTGCACAGGCGCAAGACCTAGAGCTAGCTGTGCAGTTGTCAGTCAACCAATGGAATGGCCAAACAACCCTTCAGCTCATGCTGGTTGATGCGCGTGTGGATGGTATGCAACTCTTTAATATCCGCTCCAAAAATGCTAGTCTCCCCGCAGGTGTTCCTATTCTTGACTTTACCCAAGAACTGCCAGATCTAGCGGATGCTTCCGCTGTTGTAGTTGGAAATATCCCTGAGGATATAGAGTCCTTACGGCAAATTTTTCAAAAGCATGATTTCCAGGCCGTTTATTTCAAAAATGAGATCCCCAAAGCCTACTATCTGACAGGGTACGGGAGCAGGGACCAGTATGCCAAGCTCTATAAGACCATCTACCAATACCCAGAGTTCGATGTCCGCTACAAACTGAAAGACCTAGCAGCCTATCTCAAGATCCAGCAGATCCTCTTGGTCAAAATGATCCAGATCTTCCAAGAGCTGGGCTTTGTGACCATTGAAAATGGCATCATGAAGGTCAATAAAGAAGCAGAAAAACGGGAAATCGCAGAAAGTAGCATTTACCAAAAACTCAAACAAACAGTGAAAGAGCAGGAATTGATGGCCCTTGGAACGGTTCGTGAAATCTATGACTATCTAACAGGACAGGCCTTATGAAAAAACACCTAAAACAGTTTCTCTGGCTCACCCCCATCCTACTTTTTGCTCTTTATTGGTTGGGAATCTATTTAAGTCTCAAAAATCCCATGGAAGAAATTAACTACTCTGAAAATGGTGGGCTGATTCGCTATGTGATGTTTAAGCCCTTTACAGAGTCAATCGGTAGTGATCGCATCTGGAAGGAAGATGAAGGATTTTAAACTTATCCTTATTCAGATGAAATCGTTGGGGGGACAAGAAGATCTATCCGTCATGATGTTTCGAGACAGTTCCGAATGGGTTTATAGGTATAAATATCAGTTAAAAGAAAATGTATCGGTTCGTCTGATGTTCAAATACAATTCTAAAAAAAGAGCATTGATCCAAGAAGAAGCATATCTTTATGCGGATGATCAAACAGTTGAAGGTAGTGATTTTCTACAGAAACTTTCTACCTACGGTAAAGACCGCACTTGGTTGAAAAACCAAAGTAAGAAAGTCGCCGAGCAATACATCCTTGGCACTTGGTTTAAAAACGGAAGTTCCCGTTATTCCCTGAAAAACTTGGGAGATATGAAAATCGAGTACAACAAATTGATAGAAGAGTAGTAATTTTTTTGGAATCTAATCCCACATCATTTTTCGGATGTGGGATTTTTGCTTTTGCTACAGGTGTTTGGGAAAATGATTTGGCAAAAATGATGCAAGTTAGTAGAATTCATGGTATAATGGAATGTAAAATTTTTTTATGAAAGAAAGTTAACCATGAATTTAAAAGATTACATTGCAAGCATTGAAAACTATCCACAAGAAGGAATTACCTTCCGTGATATCAGCCCTTTGATGGCAGATGGCAATGCTTATAGTTATGCGATTCGTGAAATCGTTCAATACGCAACCGATAAGAAGATTGATATGATCGTCGGTCCTGAAGCTCGTGGGTTCATCGTTGGATGTCCAGTCGCTTTTGAATTGGGAATTGGATTTGCACCTGTTCGGAAGCCTGGTAAGTTGCCACGCGAAGTCATCTCTGCTGACTACGAAAAAGAATACGGTGTCGATACCCTCTGCATGCATGCGGATGCCATTAAACCTGGCCAACGTGTCCTCATCGTTGATGACCTCTTGGCGACAGGTGGTACAGTTAAAGCAACCATCGAAATGATCGAAAAACTCGGTGGGGTCGTTGCAGGTTGTGCCTTCTTGATCGAGTTGGATGAATTGAAAGGTCGCGAAGCGATCGGCGATTACGACTACAAAGTCTTGATGCATTACTAATATAGTCTAATACTATAACTGGCTACAGAAAAACCATAATTGAAAACTATAAGCTCCTATCATATAATGTTAGTTAAGAACTTGTAAGATGGGAGCTTTTTATGCCAATTACTCTAGATAAAAAATTACCAGCAGTCGATATCCTTCGTTCAGAAAATATTTTTGTCATGGATGATGTTCGGGCGACTCATCAGGATATTCGGCCCATGAATGTTCTTATTCTTAATCTGATGCCGACCAAGGTTGCAACAGAAACCCAGCTCTTACGCCTCCTTGCCAACACGCCCTTGCAGATCAATGTGGAGTTCCTCTATATGGCGAGCCATGAGTCCAAGAATACAGCGGCAGAACATTTGGAGAGCTTCTACAAGACCTTTGAGGATATCAAGGATAATTACTATGATGGTTTGATTGTGACAGGCGCGCCTGTCGAAAAGATGGACTTTGAAGAAGTGGACTACTGGGATGAGTTGACTCAAGTCTTTGAATGGGCCAAGCGTCATGTTTTTTCCACCTTGCACCTCTGTTGGGGAGCTCAGGCTGGTCTCTACCACCGTTACGGGATTCAAAAAGTTGAGCTCTGTGATAAGCTATCTGGTATCTATGATCAAGCAGTGGTGCGTCCCGATAGTCTTCTTATGAGAGGCTTTGATGATCGCTTCCTTGCTCCTCATTCTCGCTATACGGATATTCCTTTGAAGGAAGTCCTTGAAAAGAGCAACCTTCAAGTGATCGCGCAAGGAAATGAAGTTGGGCTTTCCATCATTGCCAGTCCAGACATGCGTGAGGTGTATAGCTTTGGCCATCTGGAGTATGATCGCGATACGCTGGCAAAAGAATACCGCCGAGATGTCAAGGCAGGTTTGGATCCGGATGTTCCTAAGAATTACTTTGATGGGGATGATGCCAGTACAGAGCCTCGCATTCGCTGGAATCTAGCTGCGACAACCTTCTTTAGTAATTGGATCAACTATGCGGTTTATCAAGAAACACCTTACCGCTTGGAAGAATTGGAAAAAGATATTTCATTTTATGGTTACCTATAAAGGGGAATTATGACATATTCACAAGCATTTAAGTATGGCAACTTGGTTCTTCCAAGTGCCTTGCTTTTTCATTATCATGAATTGTTTGACCAAGCAGATGACTACTTGGTTTGGCAGTTTTTCTTCCTTCAAAATACGACCGGTCAAGAGACCTTGACTCCTAATCAGATTGCTAGTCATCTGGGAAAAACGGTGACAGAGGTCAATCGGATTATGTCCAATTTGACCACCAAGGGACTTCTTCAATATCGGACCATTGAGCTCAATGGCGAGATTGAAGCCATCTTTGATGCGACCATTGCCCTGGAACGCTTAGATGAGATTTTAGAGGCTCAAACACAAGGGAAGGCACAGAGTGCGCCTGCTAAGGGAAATGTCATCAAGGACTTGGTGGAAACCTTCCAACAAGAACTGGGACGACTTTTGACACCTTTTGAGATTGAAGACCTGACCAAGACCGTGCGCGAGGATCAGACAGATCCAGATGTGATCAAGGCAGCGCTACGAGAAGCCGTCTTTAACGGCAAGCCTCACTGGAAATATATCCAAGCCATTTTGCGAAATTGGCGCAGTGAAGGTATCAACAGTCTGCCCCAAGTTGAGGCCAAACTGCAAGAGCGTGAACAGGCCAATCCACGCAATGTGACCGTATCAGACGATTTCTTGAAAGCCATGGATTTATGGAAGGATTGAGAGGAGACAATTGATCAAATGAAACGGGGAGACAATAAAAGACCCAGACGATTTAGATGTCTATATCCGACTATGTTAGTGGTCGGATTGTTTTTATTGTTTGGCGTGGTCAGCTTTTACTACGTACGAACCAACCTATTAGCTTCGGGCTTGTACCCAGTAGAGGAGAGTCTGGTAGAGGCTGGTTATACTAAAACGAAGACAGGCTTTCGCAAAAAAGAGGCCAATGTGACCATTGACATCCAGTGGAATGCAAAAATAAAAGTATTTGATAAGAATCACTATCGTTTTAAGGCTCATCAAGAGACAACTTTCTGGGAGAAAACCTATGTGGATAAGGAAACGCTTGAAAACTTGACCAATGGCCAGCTATCTGACCAATATGGCTTTGTGCATTACACCAAGGTTAGTAAGAAAGATTGGCTAAAGGTTTCTCCGAGATTGGTAGCCCACGCCGGAGGAACAGTTCGGGGGAAGGAGTACAATACGAAGTATACCAACTCCTTAGAGGCTTTAAGGCAAAACTACAACCTCGGCCATCGCTTGTTTGAAATGGATTTTAATTTGACTAGTGACAAGAAATTGGCTGCAGTCCACGATTGGCACCATTATGGAAACAAAGATGGTATTGCTCTTTCTTCGGAAGAATGGAAAAAATTTAAGGCTTATGGTTCTCCAGAAACACCAAGTCGTTTCACAACGATGTTGATAGGAGATGTCTTGGATCAAATGCTGATCAATCGGGATATGGTGTTAATTACCGATACCAAATCAATGGAAATCCCTAAGGAAGATAGGATCACACAATTTAAAGAACTTGTTTCAGAAGCAAATAAGCGGGACAAAGAACTATTGGATCGTGTGATTCCACAAATTTATCATCAGGATATGTTTGGAGAAATTGAAGCGATTTATCCTTTCAAACATGTCATTTATACCTTGTATGCCTCACCAGATAGTGCAGAAGAGGTACTGGATTTTATTTCCAAGCACAAGGAAATTGAAGCACTAACTATACCTATCGATGATTCTCGATTAACCCCTAAGTTTATCGAACAGGTACATCAGCTTGGAAAACGGGTCTATGTTCATACCATACAAACCTATGAGAACTTAACCAAGTATGCAGCAATCAATGTTGATGGCTTTTACACTGGCTTATTGACCCCAGAGGATATGGCTGTGTATGAATCCGTATCAAAATAAAACAGAAAACTAGCCCTTTCATAAGGTGCTAGTTTTTTCGTTTTTTAAATAGTCTGCATAAGCTTCTTCTAGTTTGGTCAGGAGTGCTTGTTTTTCCTCGTCACTAGCAAAGGAAGCTTGGATGGCATCGACATTGTGCTGGTAAAAGTCAGCTTCCTTGGTTTGGAAATGTTGATGGTAGAGGGCGTATTCCTTGGTGAGGTCGGTATCAGACACTGTCCGGTTATCGGTATTGATACTGATCCGAGCATCGGCTGTCTTCATCTTCAGATAAGGGAAATCTTCTATAGTTGGTGCTGCTTTTGTTTGGAGGTTGCTGGTCAAGCAGAGCTCACCGGTGACCCCATTGTCAATAAAGGATTGGAGTAAGGCTGGTTCATGAGATAGTGCTGTCACGTGGCCATTACGTTTGATGCTAAAAGCGATCGATTGGGCAACAAAGTGTGGGCAATGACACTCACCTGCATGAAGCGTCATGGGCCGATGGTAACTCTTGACTTGCTCAATTAAAGGTCGAATATCTTCTGGAGAGTAGTTGTGCTCATCTCCGGCAAAGTCAAAACCAACAAAATCTTGATCGCTAACTTGGTTGGCTTCTGCAAGAATGCGAGATGTGAGTTCTTGATCTGACTGGCGCATGCCACAGACTAAGGCTTTTGCAACAATGCCAAATTCATTCTGGGCTTGGCGCAGACCATCGCAGACAGCATTGATGGTTTCTGGGACAGTGAGTCCTTGGTCCATGGACAATTCTGGTGCAAAGCGGACCTCGATGTAGACGACATTTTCCAGAGCAGCTTGCTTGGTCACATCGTAAGCCGCAAGCGTCAAGGCTTCCTTGGTTTGAAGGAGGGGACGAATATAATCAAAGGCCTCCAAATAGTCCAAGAGATTCTCACAGTGGGCAGGGGCAGTGACATGGTGTTTGAGCTCTTCATCGCTAGCAGGGAGGTCAATATTGGCCAGGGCTGCCAATTGACGAATAGTCGGAAGAGACAAGGAACCGTCTAAGTGACAGTGGAGTTCCGTCTTTGCCAAACTATGAAAATCGATCATGGACATGGTTTTCTCCTTAAAATTGTATTTTTTCTATACTATCATTTTGACCAGAAAAGTCAAGTAAAGCTAGCGTAGCAGATTTTTGAAACTAGCACCTGGATTTGATATGCTAGGAGTAGCGAAATAAAGGAGAAGAAAGATGTCAGACTATCAATTACCAGAAGTATGGGAAGCGCCGAGTCAAATGGGAGGAGCTTGGGGAGGTTTGAACCAACCAAGAGCAGGAGCCCGCTTTGAACAAAGCCTTCCAAAAGGCGACCAGCCTTTCCAACTCTATACCCTTCCAACCCCAAATGGGATCAAGGTGACCATTATGCTGGAAGAACTAAAAGAGTTGGGTGTAGATGCGGGCTATGACGCTTATCGCATCAAGATTGGTGATGGGGATCAATTCGGCAGTGACTTTGTAGCCATCAATCCAAACTCGAAAATACCAGCCATGTTGGATCAATCAGGTGACCAAGCCATTCGGGTCTTTGAATCAGCCAATATTCTCTTGTATCTAGCAGAGAAATTTGGACAATTGATTCCGACAGATCCTGCTAAACGGACCGAAGTGCTTAACTGGCTCTTCTGGCAGACAGGGGCTGCACCTTTCTTAGGGGGAGGCTTTGGCCATTTCTTCCACTACGCTCCTGAAAAAATCGAGTATGCCATCAACCGCTTTGCCATGGAAGCCAAACGCCAATTGGACCTACTGGACAAGGAATTGGCGACCAAACCTTATATCGCAGGGGAGGACTATACCATTGCAGATATTGCCATCTGGTCTTGGTATGGCCGTCTAGCCCAAGACAAGGTCTGGGATCGTGCTGGAATTTTCCTAGATGTGAAGGGATACAAGCATTTGCAAGCTTGGACAGAAAAAATTGCTAATCGCCCAGCAGTGCAACGTGGCTTGGAAGTAGAATATAAAGAAATTGATGCATAAGGAAAAGGCGCCATTGCGCCTTTTTTTAATGTTGCAAACATGGTATACTTAAGGGTGGAATAAAAGTATAGAAAGAAGCACATGGAATTTACAAAATTATCAAATCGATTGGACTTGGTGGCCAGCTTTGTCCCAGCTGGAGCGCGTCTGTTAGATGTGGGAAGTGACCACGCTTATCTCCCAATCGCTCTTTTACAGGAAGGCAAGATTGAGGCTGCTATTGCGGGTGAGGTAGTTGAGGGACCCTACCAGTCTGCCCTCCAAAATGTGGCAGATAATGGCTTAGATGCCAAAATCGAGGTCCGTCTAGCCAATGGTTTGGCGGCATTTGAACTGTCCGATGACATTTCTTGCATCACCATAGCAGGGATGGGCGGGCGCTTGATTGCGGATATCCTAGGAGCAGGACTTGAGAAATTAGCCGGTGTCTCCCGCTTGGTCTTGCAACCCAATAATCGGGAGGATGAACTGCGGGCTTGGTTAGTAGACCATGATTTCCTCATTGTTGATGAAGCTATCTTGGAAGAAAATGAGAAGTTCTATGAGATCCTTGTGGTGGAACAGGGTTCTCAAGAGTTGTCAGCTAAGGAACTGCGTTTTGGTCCGTATTTGATGCGGGAACAAGCTCCAGCATTTGTCCAAAAGTGGTCCAAGGAAGTGGAGAAATTAGCCTTTGCCTTGGAGCAGGTCCCAGTTGAGAATCAATCCGCCAGAGCATCGTTAGAAGACCGTATCGCTCAAATCAAGGAGGTCCTAAATGAAAGCAAGTGAAGTCATCAAACGCTATGAAGCTTACTGTCCTCAGGAACTATCCATGGAGGGAGATGTCTGTGGCTTACAGGTCGGGACGCTGCAAAAAGACATCCATAAGGTCATGGTAGCCTTG
Source organism: Streptococcus sp. HMSC073D05 (assembly GCF_001812015.1). NCBI lineage: Bacteria > Bacillati > Bacillota > Bacilli > Lactobacillales > Streptococcaceae > Streptococcus > Streptococcus sp. HMSC073D05. Next base: position 127,800 of record NZ_KV807499.1, on the reverse strand, counting down.
GATATCCGGGAGCAGACGGTGGCAGAAGCTATCGCCCATGGGGTGGACTTGATCATCGTCAAGCATGCGCCCATTTTTCGTCCTATTAAGGATCTGGTAGCCGATCGGGCTCAGAATCAGATCTACATTGACTTGATCAAGCATGATATTGCGGTCTATGTCAGCCATACCAATATTGATATCGTCCCAGATGGGCTCAACGATTGGTTCTGCCAACTTTTAGAAATTGAAAATACAGAGCCCCTCAGTATGACAGGAGAAGGACTCGGAATCGGCCGCATCGGTCAAGTGCGCGCCCAAACCTTTGGCCAGTTGGCTCATAAGGTAAAAGAAACTTTTGGCTTAGATGCTTTGCGCTTGGTTGGTTATGACCAGGCGGATTTAGAACGGGTCATTGAGCGCGTCGCTATCTGTGGCGGAAGTGGCCAATCCTTTTACAAAGATGCTCTCGCTAAGGGGGCTGAGGTATACATCACAGGAGATATCTACTACCACACGGCTCAAGACATGCTGAGCGATGGGCTCTTGGCCTTGGATCCAGGGCACCATATCGAAGTTCTCTTTGTGTCGAAACTAGTCGAAAAACTCAATCAGTGGAAGTCTGAAGAAGCGTGGGATATCGAAGTGCTGGGCAGTCAAGCCAACACCAATCCTTTTTACCATATCTAAGGGGTTATCATGAAAGTTGCTATTATCGGTGCAGGGATCGTAGGATCCACTGCAGCCTATTATTTATCAAAGGAAGCACAAGTGGATGTCACCGTCTATGATCACGGAGTTGGCCAAGCAACCAAGGCAGCGGCTGGGATCATTAGCCCTTGGTTTTCCAAGCGGCGAAACAAGGCCTGGTATCGTCTGGCTCGGCTAGGAGCTGATTTCTACCAAGAATTAGTAGAGGACCTGGACAAAGACGGAATCGAAACAGACTTTTACCAGCAGACAGGGGTCTATCTCCTTAAGAAAAAGGAAGAGAAATTAGATGAACTCTATCAGTTGGCGCTGAGTCGACGGGAAGAATCTCCCTTAATCGGAGACTTATCGATTTTAACCAAAGAAGAAGTGGCCCAACAATTCCCAGGTCTGCAAGGTTTTGAACAGCTCCTTTATGCCTCAGGTGGGGCCCATGTAGAAGGAGCCCTTCTAACGGAAACTCTTCTCAAAGCCAGTGGCGCAAGAGTGATCAAGGAAGAGGTTGCTCTCAAAATCTTGGATCATGGCTATCAGATTGCAGGAGAGAGCTATGACCAAGTCATCCTAGCAACAGGAGCCTGGTTGGGGCAAATCCTTGAGCCACTTGGCTACCAAGTGGATGTCCGTCCGCAAAAAGGACAGTTGAGGGATTATCAGCTAGACCTAGATACGGATAATTATCCTGTGGTTATGCCAGAAGGAGAGCTGGATATCATTCCCTTCCAGCAAGGCAAGATCAGTATGGGAGCTACTCATGAGAATGAGATGGGCTTTGACCTGTCGGTGGATCAAGCTTTACTCAATCAAATGGAAGAAGAAGCCTTGACCTACTATCCAAAACTAGCTCAAGCCGAAGTTATCAGGGAGCGCGTGGGAACCCGGGCCTACACCAGTGACTTTTCACCATTTTGGGGAGCTGTTCCTGATCAAGCAGGCCTTTATGTTGCAAGTGGTCTCGGTTCATCTGGCCTCACAACAGGTCCCCTCATTGGTTGGCATCTGGCCCAACTAGTGACAGTGGGAGACTTGCGCCTAGATCCAGCAGATTATCCAGTTGAACAATACGTGAAGAAGAGAGGGGGACAGAAATCGGTAATTCGTTAGAATTCGATTTCTTTGTCCCGCCTCCGCACAGTTGAGTAGGGCTGTAAAAGCTGATGAAATCAGCGTAGTAGAGCCCACTCAAGCACTGCGTCTTGCTCGATAATCCAAAAATAATTGAGAGGCTAGGACTTTTGTCCCACTCTCTTTTTTTCGAAAGACCTTCCTTCATTCGGACAAAAATAGTAGAATAGAACAAGTGAATTAACAAGAAAATGGGAGTTGTTATGAATTGGTTTCAATCACAATCCGTGGTCTTACAGGCCTTTCTCGCAGGATTGTTTACATGGGGCTGTACCATTGTCGGGTCCGCCATCGTCTTTTTCTTCAAGCATATTAGTCGAAAATTACTGGACATCATGATGGGCTTTGCGGCAGGGGTCATGATTGCGGCATCGTTTTGGTCGCTCTTGCAACCGTCTATTGAGTATGCGGAAAACTCCTATGGAAGTTTGGCTTGGTTGCCAGCGGCCGTTGGTTTTCTAGCTGGAGGATTTTTCCTCCGCTTGATCGACGCTATCGTCCCTCACCTTCATATGAGTAAGGAGATTGAAGAGGCCGAGAGCATCCATACGCCGAGAGAGAAGAAGTTGTCGAAAACGACCCTTCTTTTCTTAGCCATTACCATCCACAATTTCCCAGAGGGCTTGGCAGTCGGAGTGGCCTTCGGAGCCCTCGCGAGTAATCCTAGTCCAGAAGCCTTTATCGGGGCGGTTGGCCTAGCTATTGGGATTGGTTTGCAAAATATCCCAGAAGGGGCTGCCCTTTCGATCCCGATTCGGACGGATGGGAAATCTCGTCTCAATGCCTTTTATTGGGGATCTATGTCAGCTATCGTGGAGCCAGTAGGAGCCCTGCTAGGAGCAGTAGCAGTCCTATCTATGACGGCCATTTTGCCGTATGCCCTCTCTTTTGCGGCAGGTGCGATGATCTTCGTAGTGGTTGAAGAGTTGATCCCAGATTCGCAGACCAATGGCAACACGGACGTTGCGACCCTCGGCCTCATGGTTGGCTTTGTGATTATGATGATCTTAGATGTCGCTCTTGGATAAAGTGTCCTCACCTTGTAGCATGGAAACAAGGTGACTTTTTTATATAAACATGATAAAATAAGGGTAATGACTACGTAGAAAGGCCTAACATTATGAAAGGTATTATTTTAGCTGGTGGCTCAGGTACTCGTTTGTATCCTTTGACTCGTGCGGCTTCCAAACAGTTGATGCCCATTTATGACAAACCAATGATCTACTATCCACTGTCAACCCTTATGTTGGCAGGGATCAAAGAAATCTTAATCATCTCAACTCCGCAGGATCTTCCTCGTTTTGAAGAGCTTCTTGGAGATGGTTCTGAACTAGGAATTTCCCTCTCTTATGCAGAGCAACCAAGCCCAGATGGCTTGGCGCAAGCCTTCATCATTGGAGAAGAATTTATTGGGGATGATCATGTTGCCCTCGTTCTTGGGGACAATATTTTTCATGGAAATGGCTTGACAGCCATGTTGCAACGGGCGGAAGCGAAAGAAAAAGGCGCGACTGTCTTTGGTTACCAAGTCAAAGATCCAGAACGTTTTGGTGTGGTAGAGTTTGATGCGGATATGAACGCCATCTCTATCGAAGAAAAACCAGAACATCCGAAATCAAACTTTGCGGTGACTGGTCTTTACTTCTATGACAATGATGTGGTAGAGATTGCCAAAAACATCAAACCAAGTCCTCGTGGAGAGCTTGAAATCACCGATGTCAACAAGGCCTATTTGGAGCGTGGAGATCTCTCTGTTGAGCTCATGGGCCGTGGCTTTGCTTGGTTGGATACAGGAACTCATGAAAGTCTCTTGCAGGCTTCTCAATATATCGAGACGGTTCAACGCTTGCAAAACGTCCAAGTAGCCAACCTTGAAGAAATCGCCTATCGCATGGGTTATATCAACAAAGAACAAGTCCATGAATTAGCGCAATCACTGAAGAAAAACGAATACGGACAATACTTGCTCCGTTTGATTGGAGAAGCTTAATGACAGAACAATTTTTCGAGAAAGAATTAGCAGCCCGCAAGATTGAAGCGATCCCAGGTTTGATGGAGTTTGATATTCCAGTTCGTGGAGACAACCGTGGTTGGTTCAAGGAAAACTTCCAAAAAGAGAAGATGCTTCCTCTTGGTTTTCCAGAAAGCTTCTTTGCGGAAGGCAAGTTGCAAAATAACATTTCATTCTCTCGTAAGAATGTATTGCGTGGCTTGCATGCAGAACCCTGGGACAAGTACATCTCTGTAGCAGATGAAGGAAAGGTTCTCGGTACTTGGGTAGACCTTCGTGAAGGTGAGACCTTTGGGAACACTTACCAAACTGTGATTGATGCTTCTAAAGGAATCTTTGTCCCTCGTGGTGTTGCCAATGGATTCCAAGTTTTGACGGATAAAGTGGCTTATACCTACTTAGTCAATGACTACTGGGCATTGGAGCTCAAGCCAAAATATGCATTTGTTAATTACGCAGACCCAAGCCTAGACATCCAGTGGGAAAACTTGGAAGAAGCAGAAGTCTCAGAAGCAGACAAAAATCACCCACTGCTCAAAGACGTTAAACCCCTTAAAGCAGAAGATTTGTAAAAATGAGCCTTGCATAGCTGCAAGGAGCCTGGTAGGATCGTTCCTGTCCTAGTGGAAACAAGATTGCCGTAGGGAATCTTGTAGGGGAATCCGGAGACTACGGCTTCGGATTTAGCCATGAAACCGAAGGGGTGCTGGCGTCCCTCACTAGCTAAAGGAACAATCAAAACTAAAAACTATTTGGAGAAAAAATGACTGAATATAAAAACATCATCGTAACCGGTGGCGCTGGTTTCATCGGTTCAAACTTCGTACACTATGTCTACAACAACCATCCAGATGTACATGTGACTGTCCTTGACAAACTCACTTACGCTGGTAACCGTGCCAATATTGAAGAAATCCTTGGGGATCGTGTTGAATTGGTTGTGGGAGATATCGCAGATGCTGCATTAGTTGATAAATTGGCTGCTAAGGCTGATGCCATTGTCCACTATGCAGCTGAAAGCCACAATGATAACTCTCTCAAAGATCCATCTCCATTTATCTACACAAACTTTGTTGGAACTTATACACTCTTGGAAGCGGCTCGTAAGTACGATATTCGTTTCCACCACGTGTCAACAGACGAGGTGTATGGAGACCTTCCATTGCGTGAGGATCTTCCTGGACATGGGGAAGGTCCTGGTGAAAAATTCACTGCTGAAACCAAATACAACCCATCATCCCCTTATTCATCAACCAAGGCTGCTTCAGACTTGATCGTGAAGGCTTGGGTCCGTTCCTTCGGTGTCAAAGCAACGATTTCAAACTGCTCAAACAACTATGGACCATACCAACACATCGAGAAGTTCATCCCACGTCAAATCACCAATATCTTGTCTGGCATCAAGCCAAAACTTTATGGTGAAGGAAAGAACGTCCGTGACTGGATCCACACTAATGACCACTCAACTGGTATTTGGGCTATCCTCACTAAGGGCCGTATCGGTGAAACCTACTTGATCGGTGCTGACGGTGAAAAGAACAATAAGGAAGTGCTTGAACTCATCCTTGAAAAAATGGGTCAACCAAAAGATGCTTACGACCGTGTAACAGACCGTGCTGGTCACGATTTGCGTTACGCCATCGATTCAACAAAATTACGTGAAGAATTGGGTTGGGAACCACAATTCACAAACTTCGAAGCAGGTTTGGAAGACACCATCAAGTGGTATACAGACCACCAAGACTGGTGGAAAGCTGAAAAAGAAGCTGTCGAAGCCAACTACGCGAAAACACAAAAAGTTTTGAAATAATGATGTTAGTCCAAGTGGGAAACCGCTTGGGCTTTTTCTTGCTTTTCTAAAAAAGTCACTAAATAGGGAATTGATTTATGGTATAATAAGAGTAGTTTCTATACTGAATCAAAAGAGGAAGTTAAAATGAATCAAAGAGATTGGGTTGAATACTTTGAAGCGATCAATGGTCGCAAACCGACTATGCAAGAATTTCAGGAAGCGCGTGAAAAAGGGGAGTTTGTCATGGAACAAAAAGATGTGCCTGCTCCTACACCAGTAACACCAGCTCCAGCAAGCCAAGAGCAGGCTCCTACACAGGAAGTGGCTGTTGCACCTAGCGCACCTTTTTCACAAGAGTTTACAGCTTTTGTCCCACCGCAACCATCGGCGAAAACCTTGCAACCTGTTCCAGGGCAGAAAGGACCGAAATTGAGTTTTAATAAACCAACCAAATTCGGTCTTGCAGTCGTCGCTATTGTTACAGCAATCACTCTTGTTTGGATCTTTTTCTTTACAGGGACACAAAGTCTGAATGGAATTTGGTTGAGCAACACGGATTCGATGCCTGTGGTTTATGAACTAAATGGAAAGACAAAGAAAGTCAATACAACTCTTCCGATCAAAAAAATCATCGAAGGAAAAGAAGCTGAAAAGGAATTTGTTCAGAAACTTTCGGCATTAAACTTACCGAATATACAGACGCTAGCAGATGTGGATAAAAAGTTTCATTTGAAGACCAAAGAAGTGGTCATTTTTAAAACAGACGGTTTAGCACTTTATAATTTGCTTCAGTCTAATGGGACAAATGTCATATTCTCTGATGATTTGGATGATCTAGCATATTATAAATCCAATTTGTCAGAATTTAAGAAAAGAGCCGTTTTCCAAAAAATTGAATACCCTGATGTTTTGGTTGGAAAATGGAAAAATGTGACTAATAATGATGATCATTTAGTTTTTCAAATAACGAAAAATGGCGCATCTAATACTGATGTCACTGCCATTTATCCACTTGTAGATACTGATCGTATCAATGATAAGAGTGGAAATTCTCATTCTTCGGATGATAAAATAAATACTGAGTTTAAACAGGTTCAAAAAGAAATTAAAAATCAAGGCTACACAGTGAATAGTGCTAGGGAGGTATATAAAGAGGCTTATACTAATTCCTACATTGTGCCTGTCGATGGAGGAAAGAAGGTTATTGTTCTAGATAAAGACTATAATTTTAAGTCGATGGTGGAAAAAGTGAAATAATCAAAGGACCAAAAGGTCCTTTTAGTTTTTAATTATGAATTTCCTAAAAAATGTTCTGAACTCCCTGATTTGTGGTATACTATGACTAGTTTTTAGGAAAATTATTTTTTAGGGGGATATTATGAATCAAAAAGATTGGGTAGAATACTTTGAAGCGGTCAATGGTCGCAAGCCAAGTATGCAAGAATTTCAAGAAGCGCGTGAAAAAGGGGAGTTTGTCGTAGAGCGAACAGAAGCGCCGACTCCAACAACTGAGGCACCAGCTCCAGCAACTGAAGCGCAGGCTCCTGCTCAAGAAGCACCTGTTGCACCTAGCGCACCTATTTCACAAGAGCAGACTGCTTTTGTCCAACCACAACCATCTGCGAAAACCTTGCAACCTGTTCCAAGACCGAAAAAATTGACATTTTCTTTCAATAAACAAGCACAGATTGGGGGTGCAGTTGGAGGACTTGTCGCAGTGATTGCTTTTGCTTGGTTCTTTTTCTTTTTAGGTGGACCAAGTGTAGATGGCGTTTGGTTGCGAGATACGGATTCAAGTCCGGTCACTTATGAACTAAGCGGAAAGAAACAAAGAGTCAATGGCGATGAGACCATCAAAAAGGTTCTCAAGGGCAATGAAGCGAAAAAAGAATTTAATACAGCACTTTCTTTGTTGAATGCAACTGACTTGCATTCACTTGCGGATGTCGATAAGAAATTTAACCTGAATACGACAGAAATAGTTGTTATTAAGTCTGGTGGGAACACACGCTATAACTTGCTCCAAAAAGACGGAAGCAATATTATTTTAAGAAATGATTTATTCGACTTGAAAACTTATAAATCATACAAAGGAAACTTTGAAGATAATTTGGTCTATCATAAGGTTGAAACACCAAAGGCCATGATTGGAAAATGGAAGAATGTGACAGAAGGAGATAATACAACTGTTCAGATTTCAGATCACGGAATTATTAGTGATAAGTATTACGATAGCAAGGCTTACGCATTCTATTCTCTAGCTGATTCAGAAAAGTATGATGGAGACACGACTTCTAAAGAAGAGATCGAACACACATTTGAAGTAATTCAAGAAGCGGTGAAATCACAAGGCTATCAAGTGAAGAGTGCTAAGGAAGTCTATATACAAGCTAATTCAAATTATTGTTTCGTACCTGTCAACGGTGGAAAGAATATACTCGTCTTACATGGTGGGAATGAATTTGCTGCAAAATTAGAAAAAGTGAAATAATGAAAGGACCGTAAGGTCCTTTTAGAACGTAGACAAACCCTACCAGCAATAGAAACATTGCCATTTTGTAGGTTGGATACCATATAATGAAAGCTCTTAGGAATGCTGGTGTAGCGCTATTCTTAAGAGTTTTTACTTTCTCTATTTTTAAAAAAGACTGAAGAAAATTGTCCAAAATGGACTTTTCTTCAGTCTGAAAGGACTGCAAGGTCCTTTTTATTTGAGAAAGAAAAGTTTCCCAAGTAAGATTCTAAGGAGAGATATGGTTAGGATTCTTTTTTGAGTTGTTGGTTTCGATATTGTCTAGGAGTCAAGTGAAAATGCTGTTTGAATTGTCGATTGAAGTTTGAGAGGTTAGTAAAGCCGACCTGGCTTGCTATTTCTTGAACACTTTGATTGGTTTGAACGAGCTTTTCACAAGCCTTCTCTAAACGCATTCGTATCAGATAATCCATACAGCTTGTCCCAGTGTGTTGTTTGAATATATTCATAAAGTGATTTTTGCTATATCCAAATGTTGTAGCAAGATGATCAATTTGAATGGGCTCTGCATAGTGATGCTCAAGATAACCAATCATTTCTTTTAATTTCTGATATTTTTGATACGTATCATCTGTATAGTGTCGATTGACATACCTGTGCTTAAAGAGAAGATAGAAAAATTCATAGAGTTTAGACTTTAATAGGAGGTCGTAGTAAATACTCTGTTCTTCAAGGATAGAAAAGAGAGAAAAAAGACAATCGCGAATTGGTTCATAAGCATGATCGTCTGGCGAAATCCGAGGAGTGAGATAAAAATGTCCAGAGTATATTGGTTGAATATAGCGTTGGCTAAAACTGTCTATTTGATTCCTACCTAGGAAATCTAGATGGATGCGAAAAACTGTAGAAATTTGTTCTTGATTTTCAATAGCGTAGATAGCATGAGGAGATGTTGGCTGAATCAGAAAAATATCGCCTTCATGACTTTCAAAGTGCTCAGAATTGATATACAAGGTAGCAGTTCCTTTTTTGACATAGATTATCTCAAGTTCAGGATGCCAATGATAAATGGTATCAGCTGATTGCTTAGATAAGATTTGTTTTTCAAAATCGTAGGGGAAATCAGATGGGTTATCTCGTAAATGTCGTGAATATTGAGCCATGATAAATCCTCCCGATAAACTATTTCTAGTTTTATTATATCAAAAAAACTTCCTTATATAGGAAGTTCTCTTTTTTAGCCTTTCTTCTTCATATATAGAAGGTTGAGAAGGAGCCCAACAACTGCTAAAGCGATAGCGACGTAGAATGCAGCACTGTAATTTCCATTGTTGGCTGCTGCCATTTGAACCGCAACTTTAGGTGCAAAAAATGCAGCTAAAGAATATCCTGTAAAGACGATGCCGTAGTTGACCCCCTGATTTGTAGGTCCGTAGTTCTCCATGACAATGGAAGGGAAGACTCCCATAACACCACCGAAGCAGATACCAAGTCCGAGGATTCCTAGAGTGAAACCAAGTTGTCCAGGGATAATTGTTAAAGAGAAGAGTGCCAATACGATGACTGAATAGATAATCAATAAAGTCTGAGAACGACCAATTTTATCAGAGAGTGATCCCCAGATAAAGCGACCACTAGAGTTCGCGATTGAATAAAGAGAAACATAGAGAGCTGCTGTTCCAGCTGAAAGGCCAAACATTGATTGACCAATTGGGGATGCCTGAGAGGCAATCATTAAACCAGAGAAAGCACCGACAAAGAACATGCTGATAATAATGTAAAATAGCGGACTTTGTAGCATTTCTTTCCAGTTTTTATTAGCAGGTACTTGTTTAGTTTGTACTGGAGCTTTCCAATCTGTAGGTTGGTAACCACTTGGGGCTGCCTTAATGAAGAAAATTCCACAGATAATAACAACAATATAGACCAGTCCAATTGTTCGAAAAGCAAAGAAGGCATCTTGTTTTTGAATGAGACTACTTGCAACTGGTGACGCGATAACTGCAGCAAACCCCATACCTCCTGTTAGAATCCCAGAAGCTAAGCCACGTTTATCAGGGAAGAGACGAAGTGAATTTGAGAGGGCTCCTGAATAGGCAAATCCTTGACCGAGACCTGCCATCAACCCATAGGTCAGATAAAGCATGGCTGGTGAACTAGCATAACCAGTCAGGTAAAAACCGCTAGCAAAGAGAAGTGCACCAAGGGCAATTGTCCATTTTACATATCCCTTGTCTACCAAATAACCTCCGAGAATCATGGGGATAGGTCCGATTGCTGAGTTAATTGCAAATGCGAGCATGATTTCGAACATTGACCAGCCTGTTGAAGAACTTAGAGGCCCAGCGAAAACGGAAAAAGAATAGACTGCCCCTGTACAGAGGAGAATAGCAGTTGATGCAGCTAAAACTTGCCAACGATTGAATGTCTCTTTCATAAGAAAAACCTCCACTAACTTAATACATATTTTCACAAAGACTATAACATAGTTAAAAATGAGGGTCAATACTTTCTCAAAAAATATTGTTATTTTTTTCACTAAGTTATACTAAACTAAGATAAACTGATAGGATAACACAATCTTTTAGGGCTATTGATTCACAAGAAAGGCCAAAGTTGTATAATGATATTAAAGATATGAAATCAAACAAATAAAGGGGGTAGCAAGATGAAACTAGTTGCTATCGTTGGAACAAATTCTGACCGCTCAACCAATCGGAAACTCTTAAAATTTATGCAAAAACATTTTTCAGATAAAGCTGACATTGAGGTATTGGAAATCAAACAATTGCCAGCATTTAACGAACCTGAGGATAAGCTAGCACCTGCCGAAGTTCAAGCTTTTTCAGAAAAAATCCTTGCTGCAGATGGTGTGATTATCTCAACACCTGAGTATGACCACACCATACCGGCACCTCTGGCTTCAGCTTTGGAATGGATTGCCTACACTAGTCGCGCTTTGATTAACAAACCAACGATGATTGTCGGAGCTTCTCTTGGATTGCTTGGAACATCTAGAGCCCAAGCGCACTTGCGTCAGATTCTTGATGCGCCTGAACTGAAAGCAAGAGTGATGCCAGGGACAGAATTTCTCCTAGGTCATTCTGAACAAGTATTGGATGATGACAATCATTTGAACAATCCTGAAAAAGTTGCAGAGTTGGAAGAACATTTTTCAGAGTTCCAAAATTTTGTTGAACTAACAAAAGCATTGGTCAAACCAGAAGATACAAACCGTAAGAAATCATTCATCTGGGAAGAATGGTTGAAAGCATAAGCGTCTCAAGAAAGGAGTACAATCCATGAAATTAGTAGCTATTGTTGGTACCAATGCCAAACAATCTTATAACCGTAGTTTGTTGCAATTTATGCAAAGACATTTTGCAACCAAAGCGGATATTGAGATTTTAGAAATTACCGATGTACCGATGTTCAATGAAACCGATGATCAAACAGTTACACCTGTTATTCAGAAGTTTAACCAAGCGATTTCGGAAGCAGACGGTGTGATTATTTCGACACCTGAACACAATCATACGATTCCATCAAGTTTGAATAGCTTGATCGAGTGGTTGTCTTTTAACATCCATCCACTAGATGGAAAACCAACCATGATTGTAGGGGCTTCTTATGATGTTCAAGGTTCTTCACGTGCCCAACTTCATCTTCGTCAGATTTTGGATGCACCTGGTGTAAATGCAACAGTTATGCCAGGAAGTGAATTCTTACTTGGCCGAGCTCATCGAGCATTTGATGCAAATGGGGATTTGGTTGATGAGCGAACTATCGATTTCTTAGATAGTTGTTTCTATCGTTTCCTTCGCTTTGTATCTGTTGCAAACCAACTAAATCTTCCTGAAGAAATTCGATTTGAGCCAGGAACTTATCACGTTACAACTGAAGGTCATAATGGTAAATTGCCAATGGACGTCACAGTTTCTGAGGACCGTATTGAAAAAATTGAAATTGATTCTTCTGGAGAATCTTCAGGAATCGCAGATGTTGTTTTCACTCGTATTCCAGCAGAAATCATTGAGGGACAAACTTTAAATGTTGATGCGGTGTCAGGTGCTTCTGTAACTTCAAATGGTGTCTTGGACGGAGTTGCACGTGCGGTCAAACAAGCCGGTGCAAATCCAGATGTTTTACGGAAACGTTCCAAAGCACCATCTGCCCTAGATAAAGAAGATAAAACTTATCAGGCCGACGTTGTCATTGTCGGAGGTGGAGGAGCCGGTTTAGCTGCAGCTGCTGCAGTATTACAAGCTGGTAAGAAGCCAATTGTTGTAGAGAAATTCCCAGCAATTGGAGGAAATACCGTTCGTGCGGGTGGTCCAATGAACGCACCAGATCCAGTATGGCAAAGAACCTTCGAAGCTCATCCAGGTGAGGCAAACACTCTTCAAGAATTGATTGCGATAGATGAATCAACGATTGACCCAGAATATTTAGAAGACTTTAGAGCCTTGAAAGTTGAGGTTGAGCAGTATTTGCAGGACCCTAGCTATTTGTTTGACTCTACTTTACTTTACCGTATCCAAACCTATATCGGTGGAAAACGAAAAGATTTACAAGGACATGAAATTCATGGTCAATATGATTTAGTTTCTGTATTGACCGAACGAGCCCTTGAGTCTGTTCGCTGGTTGGAAGACATCGGTGTTGAATTTGTTCGTAGTGAAGTCACAATGCCAGTTGGAGCTCTTTGGCGTCGTGGTCATAAGCCGGTTCAACCCATGGGTTATGCCTTTATCTCAGTTCTACAAAAATATGTTCTAGAAAATGGTGGCAAGATCTTGACGGACTCTCCAGTTAAAGAATTGCTTGTAGAAGAAGGGACTGTCAAGGGTGTTAGAGCAGAAGGCCGAAACGGTCAAACCATCCTCGTTCATGCAGATGCTGTTGTTTTAGCTTCTGGAGGATTTGGTGCCAATACTAAGATGCTACAAAAATACAATACCTACTGGACCGAAATTGCGGATGATATTGCTACCTCTAATACACCAGCTGTAACAGGGGATGGAATCCTCTTAGGTCAAAGTGTAGGTGCAGATCTAGTGGGGATGGGCTTTAGTCAAATGATGCCGGTATCTGATCCAGTGACAGGTGCTCTCTTCTCAGGACTTCAAGTTCCTCCAGCTAATTTCATCATGGTAAATACTGAAGGGAAACGATTTGTAGATGAGTACGGTAGCCGAGACAAGCTATCTCAAGCAGCGATTGATAATGGAGGCTTGTTCTACTTGATTGCAGATGATCGCATCAAGGCAACAGCCTATAATACTAGCCAAGAAAAAATCGATGCCCAAGTCAAAGCAGGCACTCTATACCGTGCAGATACGATAGAAGAGTTGGCTGTTCAGATTGGCATGGATCCACAGGTTTTAGCAGATACAATCAAAAAGTACAATTCTTATGTGGATGCGGGATTTGACCCTGAATTTAACAAGGGTAGTTTTGATCTCAAGTGTGAGGTCGCACCGTTCTACGCAACACCAAGAAAACCAGCTGTTCACCATACAATGGGTGGTCTCAAGATTGATACTTCAACACATGTTTTGAATGAAAAAGGTCAGATTATTCCTGGTTTGTATGCTGCCGGAGAAGTTGCAGGAGGACTTCACGCAGGTAACCGTCTAGGAGGAAATTCGCTTACGGATATCTTTACTTTTGGACGGATTGCAGGTCAAACAGCTGTTAAAGAAAATTGTTAGTGGTGGATTTAAAATCTTAGCTAACTTTAAGTCTGTTCATGTATCTTGTCATCATTAAATGAAGATCTCTTATTACTCTTCGAAAATCTCACCATACTTCGTTAAATTCGACTTACCTAACTTTAGTTATGTTTGCGTCGCTCTGCCTAGTCTGATTTCGATTTTCATTGAGTAACCTTCATTTAATGAAATCCTAAAACTTTTTTCATCATAATCTCCTAATGAAGTCACCAAATTCGGTGACTTTTTATTTGAAAAAAACATCAAAAAGAGCGCAAAAAATACTCTTCTTGTACGATACTGTAATTGAAATTTTTAAAAATTTTGGTGTTAGAACTGTCGCCTCAGTCCTAGCACTTTTTCTTTGTCGTATTCTTGGTGTGAGGTGTGAGGGTTTTTTAATGCCGGCACTTTCATATGAACTAGGGCAAAGCCCTATTAATGACCGCGGAATTCTATTGTTCACCTTTATTTTAAACCACACTTTCTTTTCTTTCATGAGTTAGCAGGCTGAGGCTGCTTAGAGTTTTTGTTTCCAAACTTCTTACTGAAAAACTATTCATGTCTAGACAAAAATATGGTAAAATGGATAAGATGTGTCTGAGATGTCTATTGTTTCTCAGGCGACTACAAGTAATGGAGTAGAAAATGCAAAATAGACCTATTATTATTGGTGTTACTGGTGGTTCTGGTGGTGGAAAGACCAGTGTGTCTCGTGCCATTTTGGCTAATTTCCCGAATGAAAAGATTGCCATGATTGAGCATGATTCTTATTACAAGGACCAGAGTCATTTGACCTTTGAGGAGCGGATCAAGACCAACTATGACCATCCTTTTGCCTTTGATACGGACTTGATGATTGCGCAGATCAATGAACTCTTGGAGGGTCGTCCGGTGGATATCCCAACTTATGACTATGCGGAACATACGCGCAGCAGCAAGACCTATCGTCAGGAACCACAAGATGTTTTCATCGTGGAAGGAATCTTAGTTCTTGAAGACAAGCGTCTTCGGGACTTGATGGACATCAAGATTTTCGTTGATACGGATGATGATGTGCGGATTATTCGCCGGATCAAGCGCGATATGGAGGAGCGTGGCCGGAGTCTTGATAGTGTCATTGAGCAATACCTTGGTGTAGTAAAACCGATGTATCACCAGTTCATCGAGCCAACCAAGCGTTATGCGGACGTGATCATTCCTGAGGGCGTGACCAACACAGTTGCGATTGACTTGATCACAACCAAGATTGAAAAAATCCTCAACGGAGCGCGTGAAGGAAAATAAAAATAGGGAGAAAGAGGGAAATCGATCTCCAATCCAATAACAATAGTTGGAATTACGGAATATCGCAGTAGTTGGTGAGACTCGTCATTCGCCTAAAAGCTCGAAAGAGTTCTCAATCAATGTTGCGGGGGTGGTACGAGAAATGGTTTTTAACATTCTGTACCACTCCCTCTTTTTCCTAGGGAGAGTGGAAATGAAAAGGGAGTTTCATTCGCGGACCAAGGCGTTCGCTTGTTTATTGACCATGTGTGCTGGTTTTTCAGATGCTTATACTTTTATTTGTCGGGGTGGGACCTTGGCGGCAGGCCAGACGGGAAATGTGGTCTTTCTATCGGTTGGTTTGATTGGCCAGCAGATCTCAGATGTAGAAGTAAAGTTAGCGACCATGTTGGCCTTTATGCTGGGAATCTTTTTGATGACGGTTTTGCGGCGTTTGATTGACAATTCAGTCTGGCGCCTCAGTACCTTGGTGCCCTTTATCCTCACGACCTTGGTGACGGGATTTTTGCCAGCATCGGTAAAAAATGTCTTCATCGTGCCTTTTTTTGGCTTGAGTTTAGGAATCGTTGCGACTTCTTTTGGAGAAGTGGATGGCTACGCTTATAATCATTCCTTCATGACCGGAAATCTCAAGAAAACCATGGTGGCTTATGGAAATTTTGTCAGAGAAAAGGAGATGAAATTCCTCTGGGAAGCCATCTTTATGACCTGCTTGATCGGGAGTTTCGTCTGTGGGGCCATTTTTTCGACCTACTTGATCCAGTTTTATGGATTAAAGACGATTTGGCTGGTGGCCATCATCTTAACCATCTTTTTAATCTACCGGGCCATTCAATATTTTGAAGTCTTTCACTTCAATCGGCTGCATGAATAGATAAAGGTATCATAAAAAACTTTCCTTAGGTGAGTGCGGACGTCAGCGAACTTCTTTTAAGAAGTTCCATGACTAATTATTGATCCTAAGGTCTCAATAATTCCGTGTGCCTGAAGCAGTTAAGCTTCAGGCACTTTTCTCACAGCGGAAAGTTTAGTATATTCTTTATCAATTTAAATTAATGAGACCTCGATTTTATCTCTTTGCAGAATCGCTTAAGTTATTTTACTAAAAATTAGTTTATCTATATTCCAGAGGCTGGGACAAAAGTCCTAGCCTCTCCATTATCTTTGGATTGTCGAGCAAGACGCAGTGGTTGA
>NZ_KV807499.1:85849-111414 GCF_001812015.1 Streptococcus sp. HMSC073D05 | reverse complement strand
TAACGAATGACCGATTTCTGTCCCACTCTCTTTTCTTTCGCTGTTTGAAGCTTAATTTTTGGGCAAAGATTTGGTATAATGGAAAGTATGAAACAATCGGAAAAAGAATCACAATACCAGCTCTTGCTGGCACAGTTAGACGCTCTCTTAACAGGAGAAACCAATGCCTTGGCTAATCTGTCCAATGCCAGTGCTCTCTTAAATCAAGCCCTGCCACGTTCGGTCTTTGCAGGCTTTTATTTGTATGACCAAACGGAATTAATCTTGGGACCCTTTCAGGGTGGCGTCTCTTGTGTCCACATCGCACTTGGAAAGGGTGTCTGTGGAGAAGCGGCCCAGAAGCAAGAAACTATGATTGTCGATGATGTGCGCCAACATGCTAACTATATTTCCTGTGATAGTCGGGCTATGAGTGAGATTGTGGTACCTATGGTCAAGGACGGTCAGCTCCTGGGGGTTTTAGATCTGGATTCGGAGTGTGTCTCTGACTACGATCAGCTGGATCAAGAGTATTTGGAAGAGTTTGTCGCTCTCTTGATCGAAAAGACAAACTGGGACTTTAAGATGTTTGGAGTTAAGAACTAATGTATCAAGCTTTATATCGGAAATACCGTAGCCAGACCTTTGGTCAATTGGTCGGCCAGCAAGTGGTGGCACGGACATTGAGGCAGGCCGTCAAGCAGGACAAGATCAGCCATGCCTATCTCTTTTCTGGACCTCGTGGAACTGGGAAAACGAGTGTGGCCAAGATCTTTGCTAAGGCCATGAACTGTCCCAATCAAGTCAATGGGGAGCCGTGTAACGACTGCTATATCTGTGAATCCATTACCAATGGGAGTCTAGAAGATGTTATCGAGATCGATGCAGCCTCTAACAATGGGGTCGATGAAATTCGCGATATTCGCGACAAGTCGACCTATGCTCCAAGTCTAGCTAAGCACAAAGTCTATATTATCGATGAGGTTCACATGCTCTCGACAGGGGCCTTTAATGCCTTGTTGAAGACGCTGGAAGAGCCAACGGGAAATGTGGTCTTTATCCTCGCAACAACGGAGTTACACAAGATTCCTGCGACCATTTTGTCACGGGTGCAACGATTTGAATTCAAATCCATCAAACTGCCAGATATCGTCCAGCATTTGGAAAATATCCTAGCTACTGAAGGGATTGCCTATGAAGCAGATGCTGTTCAGATCATCGCACGGCGCGCTGAAGGTGGGATGCGGGATGCTTTGTCCATTTTAGACCAAGCCCTAAGTCTGACTGCGGGTAGTGAGTTGACGACCGCGATTGCCGAAGAGATCACCGGCTCCATCAGTCTAGCCGCTCTTGATCAGTACGTGGCTGCCATCCTGGACCATGATGCGACGGCTGCGCTGGACCAACTTGCGATTATCTTTGATAATGGCAAGAATATGGCTCGTTTTGTCGCGGACTTACTTCAATACCTGAGAGATCTCTTGATTGTTCAGACAGGTGGAGAAAATACCCATGCTAGTGATTTATTCGCGGCCAACCTTGCAGCCGATCAAGCTCGTCTCTTTGCTCTGATTGACCAGGCGACGACTAGTCTAGCAGATATCAAAAACAGCTTGCAACCGCGTATCTACACTGAAATGATGACCATTAAATTGGCGGAAAGTACGGCTCAAGCTTCTAACGCAGCAGTAGTTGAACTTCCTTCCAATGTGCTAGCTCAGCTGGAAGACTTGAAGAAGGAAGTCGCTCAGCTCAAGCAACAATTAGCGCAATCAGGTAGCAGTCTTCCTACTTCAAAACCAGCAGTAGCTCGTCCAACCAAGTCGAACAAGGGCTACCGTGCAGATCGAAACAAGGTCAACGCCATTTTGCAAGAGGCGGTCGAAAACCCAGAGTTGGCACGGACCAACTTGATCCGCCTTCAGAACGCCTGGGGGGAAATCATCGAGAGCTTGGCAGGTGCGGATAAGGCCCTCTTAATCGGATCCCAGCCGGTCGCTGCCAATGAAAATCACGCTATTTTAGCCTTTGAGTCTGCCTTTAATGCTGAACAGACCATGAAACGGGACAACCTCAATACCATGTTTGGAAATATCCTCAGCAATGCTGCTGGCTTCTCGCCAGAAATTTTAGCTGTTTCGATGGAAGAATGGACCCAAATTCGGGCAGAGTTTTCGGCTAAGGCGCGTGGACAAAAAGCGGAAGTGGTAGAAGAAGAGGAAAGTGTCATCCCCGAGGAATTTCATTTTTTATCCGATAAAATCACCCTGCAAGACGATTAATACATGAATTTTTTACTGAATCATGGTAAAATAATTTTATGAATAGAAAACAATTTGCAGTGATAGCAGTCTTTACTGCTATGGAGACTTATTTTTTCAATGAAGCGACCATGGCGGGTCAAATGCTCTTTGCATGTTTTTGGGCCCTCTTGATCTTGCGTAATCTCCAGACGGCCTATATGGTGGAGAAAATTGCTAGTGCCATTGAAAAAGAAATCAGAAAGAAAAGAAAATAAAACCTTTGAAAAGAAATTCTTTTTCAAAGGTTTTTTTCTTGTTTAAAAGGCTTCGTGGAATTGTTTACGGTAATCTCCTGGGGAGAGGCCGACCTTCTGTTTAAAAGCCTTTGTAAAGTAGGAGTAGTTGTCATAGCCTACTTGGAGGGCGACTTGGTAAATGGGGGTATCGCTTTGCGATAGCATCTCTTTTGCGGCAGCCATCCGTTTATCGGTGATGTATTTCACCAGGGTTTCGCCGGTGTCGCGCTTAAACATCCTTGCTAGATGATCTGGACTAAGAAATACCATCTCTGCCAGCTTGGTGCGACTGATATCTTCCTTGTAATGGTGGTCGATGTAGTCGGTGATCCGCTGGATGAGATTGGATTGGTGTTCTAGATCGATCACATAATGGCGAGCAGAGCTCCAGTAATCACCGATATAGGCTTCAAAAGCTTCGATGGCATGAAACCGCCGTTCAAAGAGAAATTGATGGTGTTTGTTTTGAAATAACTTGTGAGCGAGAATGCCGTTCTTGTCCAGATAAATCCCAATTTGCTGGGTCCAGTCTAGCTGGAGTTCACTCAGAGCTGAGAGCGGGATGCTATCTTGATTCTCTAAGCTATGGATGATTTGGAGAAGCTGTTCCGTTTGTAGTTGATTTGTAAAAGTGAGCGATGTCCGATGAGCGGGCTTTTGAGGTAGTGGAGGCAAAGAAGCATAGGAGTGGATACTGTTCCAATGGAAGACTTGTTCGTCACTGTATTGGCAGAGTTGCAGAGCCTGCATCAAGAGCGTCTCAAGGGAAATGGCATCTGAATAGAGAAGGATAGAGGATCGGTCTAAGTCTTGCTGGATCTTCTGCTGGATAGCCTTTAGGAAGTCTGCACACTCTGTAGTCTGATTCTTTTTGAAGAGGCAGAGGTAGCGATCGGTCTGGCTTTCGATTTTACTGAGGGCGCAGTAGTGGACAGGGAAATCCAGGGAGAGATCCTTGATACAATGGCGGAGCTGCAAGCGCCAAGAAGGTACGCTGGGGTGAAAGTCTTCTTCACCTAAGTGGAGAGTGATGAGGACTAAGAGGTAGTCTTCATGCGGTTTGGGGCTATAGCCTCGTTTTGTTACTTCTTGAAGGAGCAGTTCTGCTTGAGATGGACGCGGTTTTCTCAAGTAGTCATGCCAAAATTCAGCTTCTTTTTGCCCTTGCTGGGCTAATTGGGTCGCACTCTTGTGGCGCTTGATCTTATTGAGGGCTTTTTGAATGATAAATTCTAAGCGATCTGGGTCAATCGGCTTGAGGTAGTATTCAAAACTTTGGAGTTCAATGGCTTTTTGGGCATAATTGAAATCAGCATAATTGGTGAGGAAGATCGTTTGAATGTCATATTTTTCTGACCGGACCCAGGCTAGGAGATCTAACCCACTGCCTTGTGGCATCTCGATATCACTGATCATGAGGGCAATCGGGTGACTTTGAATGATGGCTTGGGCTTGGCTCAGACTGGAGGCAGTATATACCTGCTCAATGCCCAAGGCTTCCCAATGGATGGTTTCCTGTAGGGCTTTAATGATAAAACGATCATCGTCAACGAGTAGGATATTCATGTGTGTCTCCTTTGTAGGGTTCGTAAGGAAGGCTCAGTTGGATGCGGGCCCCTCCTTGGGATCCATTTGAAAATTGAAGGGTGTAGTGATCTGGATAGAGGAGATCTAGTCGCTCCCGTGCATTGGTCAAACCAATGTGGTGGCCATCTTCTGTGACTAAGGATTTTTTCTCTGCTAGATCTTGTAAGATAGCGGAGCTAAAACCAGGACCATTATCCTGAAGGCAAATGGCAAGGTGTTGGTTTGCTTCTTCATGAATAGAAAGCTGGATGTGGAAGGAATCTTGGAAAGAAAAGCCGTGTTTGATGGCATTTTCCACAAAGGTTTGTAAAAGCAGAGGGGGAATAGCCGCATCTTTCAGACCAGGATCCCAGTCCAGGTCAAAGTGGATGCTGTCCCCATAGCGGATTTTCTGGATTTCTAGGTAATTTCGGATATGTTGGATTTCATCTGCTAAGCGATTGAAATCTTGATTGGCTTGAAAGAGGTGGCGCAAGTAGTTGGAAGTCACCTTGGTCAATTCCTCGATTTCCTTATAGTCCTTGGTTTGGAGCATGCTGTGAATCATGGAAAGCATGTTGAGGTAAAAATGGGGTCGGACTTGATTTTTGAGGTAATTGAGTTCGACTTTTTTGAGGTTGAGTTGCGCGTGGTAGGCTCGAATTTGGAGGTCTTTCATATGGATCAGGACCTGATTGAGCTTGTGATTGGCCTGATCGATCTCTAAGATCCCTTGGTCTTCGATCACATCTAGCTTGGTAGAAGCAGCATCTAGCTGAGAAAGACGTTGGGTGAGTCGTTTGATCGGTTGGATCATCCGTTGACGAATATAAAGGATCAGAATGGTAGAGAGAACGGCGATGATCAAAGGAACCAAAGAAAGAAGGGTTTCCAGTACGATATTTGTACGGAAAACGTCTCCGTAATCAACTGTCACATACAGATCAAAAGGCAGGTGGGTTTGATTGCTATCGGCTTGAATGACGGAATCTGTAACATGGATCTGGTTGGGGCGATCGATGGATAAGCGCCCTTTTTTCCCAATATTGAGCTTTTGCAAGGGTTTTAAAATATCCTGGGTAGAAATGATGGCATAGATAGCCTTGCCCTTGTAATGGAGGGATTTCAAGAGATAATCATGCTGGTTCAGGCTGATTCGTTGCCATTTTTGATTGGTCTTGTCTGTTTCTTTGTCATAGGTCTTAAGATGATCTTTCAATTGTACATAGTCCAGGTAGGGCAGTTGAAGACTGGAAGCATTAAAAAAATGGGGGATATCTCTTGTCTCTATGAAAAAGGTAATGGGGCTATCCATCTGGTACTGAAACTCCGTAAAATCGATCCGCAATTTTTTTAGATTTTCATGAAAATCCGTGAAATCAAGCGGAGTATTGAGCTCTGTCAAATAGTCGTTGTGACTAATGGTACTGTACATAAAACGCTCAACGGAGTGAAGCTCTGTATTTAAGGAATCCGCATAGATATGAATCGAGTCCTCTAAATGGAGCATATTTTGGTGTTTAATAAAATTTCGGCTAATCCCACCAATCAAAAGGTTGATCAAGGTATTGACAACTAAGAGGAGAAAGAGTAGGCGCGAAAAAAATTGAATCGAGTGATCTCGTGTACTTCTGTGAATAGCTTTCATAATGAGCACCTCACATATATTATAGCACTATTTGAAAACGGATTCATGAACAAAACCGATAGTAAAGTAAAAAAAATCGGGAAAGTGCATGTTTTTGTGTGGAGAAAACGGAAAAGTGGATGAAGATTCACGAAAAAGTTCTATAAAGATGGAAAAGATTCCTATAAAATAGAGGAGAAAGAAAAGGAGGGCCTTATGAAAAGCGAAGTTAATGCGAAGCAGAGCAAATTTAAGAAAAATATTCCTTTATATGTGCTGCTCCTGCCATCGATTATTTTATTGATTTTATTTGCTTATATCCCTATGGCGGGTCTAGTCATCGCTTTTAAAGATTACTCTCCCGCTACTGGGATATTTGGAAGTCCTTGGGCTGGTCTCAAGTATTTTAACCAGTTCTTCTCATCCTTCCAATTTGCGACAACCATGAAGAATACCTTGAAAATTTCTATTTACAGTATTCTGGTTGGTTTTCCCTTGCCGATTGTTCTAGCCATTATTTGCAACCAGATTCGTGTGGGCAAGTTCAAAAAAATCTTTCAAGTAACGACTTATTTGCCTCATTTTATCTCGACCATGGTCATGTGTGGGATGATTATTCTCTTTCTCTCCCCAAGTAGTGGACTGTTAGCCAATGTCCTCAAATTGGTTGGCTTAAAGATGCCTGCCCTCTTATCTAAACCAGGTAGCTTTGCAGGTGTCTATGTCTGGAGTGATGTCTGGCAACATATCGGTTGGGATAGTATCATCTATCTAGCCGCTCTATCGGCCATTGATCCGACCTTTTATGAGGCAGCGACCATGGACGGGGCGAGTCGATTGCAAAAAATCCGTCATATTGACTTACCCTTACTGTTACCAACGGCGATGATTCTCTTGATTCTCAGAGCAGGAAGCCTACTCAGTGTTGGTTTTGAAAAGGTCTTGCTCTTGCAAAATCCACTCAATCTGGCAGGAAGTGAAATCATTTCGACCTATGTTTACAAAGTGGGGATGATTAATTTCCAATATAGTTATTCGACAGCGATCGGTCTCTTTAATACCTTGGTTAACTTGATCATCTTACTGTCGGTCAACTGGTTTGCGAAACGCTATACCAAGACAGGATTATTCTAGAAAGGAGGAGAAATTGTGAAATTGTTTCAACATGCAAGAAAGACCAAGTCAGAAATCCTCTTTGATATTTTTATCTATGGTCTAGCGATTTGCTTGATTCTCTTGATTGTCTACCCTTTGTGGTTTGTCATTATTGCCTCCTTCAGTAATCCGTCTGATGTGGCAACTGGTAAGGTTTGGTTTATCCCGAGGGAATGGCGACTAGATGGCTATCAACGCTTGATTGAGCAACCTTTGTTTCTAAAGAGCTATCTCAACACTATCCTCTACACAGTTGTAGGGACCATCGTTGCCCTGGTCATTAATATCCCGGCTGGTTACGCCTTGTCGCGAAAGGACCTCTTTGCTAAGAAATGGGTCAGTGTCTTCTTTATCGTTCCCATGTTTGTCTCTGGGGGCTTGATTCCCATTTATTTGACAGTTAAACAATTGGGCTTGGTCGACACCTTCTGGGTAATGGTCGTACCGTTTGCAGTATCTCCTTACAATATCGTTGTAGCTCGAACTTTCTTTAACAATAGTATTCCAGAAGGGATGTGGGAAGCCGCCCAGATCGATGGTTGCGGAACCATTTATTACTTCAGAAAGATCGTGCTCCCCTTGTCCAAGGCTATTATTGCCGTTATTGGACTTTGGACAGCAGTAGGGATCTGGAATTCTTGGTTCAATGCCCTGATTTATTTGACCAATGAAAATCTCCAACCCCTACAACTGATCCTGCGCCGTCTCTTAATTAGTAATCAAATGTTGCAATCGCAAGCAACAGGGGAGGTAGCTTCTGACCTCCGTATCAAGGCTGATATGATGAAATATGCAGCCATCGTTATCTCAACAGCACCGATTATGATGCTGTATCCATTCGTCCAAAAATACTTTAATCAAGGTGTCATGATAGGGGCCTTGAAAGAATAGGAGAAGATCATGAAAAACAGGAAATTTGCCTATCTGCTCTTTGGAGCAGCTGCTTTAGCTGGCTTGACGGCTTGTGGAGCTTCCACAAATAAATCAAGCAACGACAAGAATGATGGAAATACCTTCAAGATCACGACCGTTCGTTGGTCGGATTGGGGGGAAGACTATCACAAAGGTTTTCTAGATGATTCAGCCAAGGAATCAGGTATCAAGATCAAATGGGATACCATGGTGGCTGCAGACTGGTCTGATAAGAAATCCGTTCTTGTTGCCAGTGGAGATTTACCAGATGCTTTCTTGGGATCCAATGCCTTCACGGATTCTGAAATCGCTCAGAACCAAAATATGTTCATTCCATTGGAAGATTTGATCAAGGATAATATGCCCAACTTGAACAAGGCCTTTGAAAAAGAACCAAAATTAAAAGCTATGGTGACCAACCCAGATGGTCATATTTACAGCCTACCTAAGAAATTGCCAATGCGGCCAATCGTCGGCAACCAGCTCTTTATTAATAAGAAATGGTTAGACAACCTTGGCTTGAAGATGCCGGAAACCTATGACGAATTGGTGACTGTTTTACAAGCCTTTAAGGACAAGGATGCTAATGGCAATGGGGATGTCAATGATGAAATTCCATTTGGCTCTGGTAACTTTGATCCGACCTTCTCTTATATCTTGCCATTCAACAACCGTCTGGGTGGAGATAATACCTATGAAATGTCCGTCAAAGATGGCAAACCGGTCTACCTCCGGACGGAAGAAAGTTATAAACAAGGGATAGCGGCTATGCATGAAGCCTACAAGAAAGGCTTGATCGACCCTGAACTCTTTACAGAAGATACCTCCATGTCTGTTGCCAAACGGATGGACAAGGGAGTGGCGCGTGTCGGTGTATCAAGTGGTTGGACAGCAGATGCAACCTTTGGCCAACATGCCAGCGAATATGCTCCTCTTCCAGCATTGAAAGGCCCAGATGGCAAACAATATGTCATTTCTGACCCAGATCATTTGAACTATGGACGCAATGAAATCCTGATCACGAATAAGTGCAAGGACCCTGCAAAATTGCTCAAATGGTTGGATAAATTCTACACGGATGATGCCAGCATCCAAAACTTCTATGGATCCTTTGGTATTGCGACTGAAAAAGATGGCGATAAGTACAAGGTCTTGGCTCCAAAAGATGGTAAATCTGCCGATGAATGGGCTTGGATCAATTCCCTTCGTGACTTTGGACCAAAATATGTGTCAGATGATATCAATAGTCATGTCGACATCGACCAAACACAAGGTGATGGTCTCAAATTGAAGATGGACAAAGAATTGAAACAATATGCTTTGCCAGCTTATCCAAATGTCATCTACTCTCAAGAAGAATTGAACAAATTGTCCTCTATTTATGTCGATATCAACTCCTATGTTACCCAACAAGCTTCTAAATGGGTAGTAGAAGGTGGCGTCGAAAAGGATTGGGATGATTACAAAGCAACCTTGAAGAAGATGGGCATTGATGACTTTATGAAGATTCAACAGGATGCCTATGATCGTTACCAAAAAGAAGTGAAGTAACAGGGGGCTAAATGGATTCAAGTAAGTAACTCAGGGGCGTAGAGCCCCTGAGTGCTTCCCTAGAGGAAGTAGCAGAAATTGAGATGAAGAACAAGGAGAAGAAGATGCAAAAATTATTTTCATTGGATGGACGCTTGGTCAAGACTTTGACCCGGTTGACAGACATCATTATCTTGAATACCTTGTTTATCGTTTGCTGCCTTCCGATTCTCACGATCGGTGCATCGCTTACGGCTTTAGCAACCATGTGGCACCGCTTGTTGAAAGGGGAAGATACGGATCTCGTCTTTCATTTTTTCCGTCTCTTTCGAGCTAATTTCAAGCAAGCGACGGTGATTTGGCTGACCTGCCTAGGACTATCTGCCCTTCTTTATCTGGATTACTGTCTTTTTTCAAATACGGCTTTCTTAAGTGAGTATGGGATTTGGATCTTGCTTCCCTTTATCGTCCTTCTATGTGGAGGGATGACCTTGATCTTCCCTTATATCGGCCTCTTTGAAGATCCTACAAAAAAGGTCTGTCTGAATAGTTTCCTCATTGCTCTCTTAAATCCTATTCAAATCATCTTTCTTATCTTCTTCAATCTGGCAGTGGTTTATATCAGTCTCAGTAGTCCTGAACGGTTACTGACAGCTATTTATCTCTTTACCTTTGGTGGTTTTGCTCTTTGGAGCTTCTTGAATGTTCGACTGACCGATCATATCTTTTCAAGGATCCAAGAAAGAGAAATCTTTGAAAAATAAAGTCAAGCAAGTGAGACGTATGTTTTACAGAATATTATTTAAATCGAATAAAGTTTCCTAGTTTTTAGGAAACGATAGAGAGTAGCACAACTTTTTTTGCTAAAAAACTAAGTGATGCTGAAAAGAATAAATGATATAGACTTTTAGCCTTATTCAAACATATGCTGAAACTTTCCGCTGTGAGAAAAGTGCTAGAAACATAATTGTTTCTAGCACTCGGGAGTTTTGGAACTTTAGGTCCAAAACTAAGTCATGGAACTTCGAAGAAGTTCGCTGACGTCCGACCTCACCTAAGGAAAGTTTCTCTGGTGACTTTTTCTCAATCCGAAGTTTCCTAGAAAATCTAGGAAACTTTTTCTATTTCATAAACATTTCACATTTCTTTTCTATAATAACTATAACAAATGATGAAAGCGTCCACATTGTATTGTCGTGGACCTTGAAATGGAGGGTGAGATCATGCTCTTACAACAGGCAATCGCCTATATTTCTCGAAAAAGAACGAGGAATCTAGTTCTCTTTTTGATTCTCCTCTTAATCCTCTCTTGCTTGTATTTCTGTTTTTCACTGATGCAAGTGGGAGGAAGGCTGGAGGACCATATCAAACAGTCGGCTGGGACTAGCTTTGCCCTGACCAGTAAGCAGGGGGATACTCCCTTTGCTCTGAAGGAAGCTGAAAAGGTGCAGCAGTTAGCTGGGGTAGGATCCATGGTTCCTCAATATGAAAGTCCCGTTCGTATTCTTGGTAAAGAAGCGGTGACTGGACAGCAGTCGGTAGAGCGGGATGATCTGGGTCAGGAAGCCAAGCAAGCGCTAGGTGCTGTCTTTACTCAGAAGACAGACCATCACCTGGATTTCCGGAGTAGCAGTTTCCAACTGGTGCAAGGCAAACACTTATCCGACAAGGCTCGCGGACAGATCTTGATCCACGAAGAGTTGGCTAAGAAGAACAAGCTAAAGGTCGGAGATTCCTTGACCTTATCCAGCTTTCAGATGGGGGAGACTCCTACCAAAGAGCAAACCTTTAAAATCGTTGGGATCTTTTCGGGTAAGAAACAGGAAAAATTCACAGGAATGACCTCTGATTTGAGTGAAAACCAAGTCTACCTCCCTTATGAGGATGCGACTAAGCTTCTTGGTCTCAGTCAGCAAGAAGTGACCCAGGTCACCTTTGGCGTCAAAGATCCTGAGAAAATCGATGCCCTCTTGAAGCAAGTCAAAAGTTTGGATCTGGATTGGCAATTGCTACGCGTGGTCGAAGATCGCAAGGCCTTTGACCAGATGAAGGAATCCTCTCAGACCTTAGAAGGCCTGGTACGGATCATGATGATCGTCCTCCTGGTGACAGGAGCTGGTGCCCTATCGCTCTTACTCAGTCTCTGGACACGGGAGCGGATCCACGAAATCGGGGTCCTCTTATCCATTGGGAAGAGCAAGGGCCGGATCTTTAGACAGTTCCTCTTGGAAGTGGTGCTGGTATCCTTACTAGCAGTGATCCCAGCCTTTCTCATCGGTCGGATGGTCAGCCATCGTTTCTTAGAGCAGTTTGTCGGACAGACGGGTCAACAGCAGACTCTAGAATTACTCAACCAAATCCCTCAAGGCCTTTCCTTAGGAATTGCCTATGCTAGCCTCTTGTGCTTGATCCTTCTGTCGCTCGGTGTAACGACCAGCATGATCTGGCGTAAGAGTCCAAAAGAAATATTAACAAAAATGAGTTAAGGAGAAATGACACCTATGTTAGAACTCAAACATGTATCCTATAGTTACCAAAGCTACCAAGAAGAGATCTTCTCAGACGTGAACTATCAGTTCGCAAATGGGACATTTTACAGCATTATCGGTCAGTCTGGAGCAGGGAAATCGACCCTCCTCTCACTCTTGGCTGGTCTGGACAATCCCAAGAAGGGGCAGGTTCTCTTTGATGGGGAGGACATCCAGACCAAAGGGTCTAGCTACCACCGCAAGCACCATGTCTCCCTGGTCTTTCAGAATTACAATCTGATTGACTATTTGACGCCACTTGAAAATGTCCGTCTGGTCAACAAACAAGCTGGGAAAGACATTCTCTTGGAGTTGGGATTGGACGAAACGCAAATCAAACGCAATGTCCTGCAACTATCTGGAGGGCAGCAACAGCGGGTGGCTATTGCGCGTGCGCTTGTTTCAGAAGCGCCTGTCATCTTGGCAGATGAGCCGACAGGAAACCTTGACGAACAAACAGCCGGTGACATCATTGCCATTTTGAAGAAGTTGGCCAAGGAACGCCAAAAATGTGTCGTCGTCGTCACCCACAGTAAGGAAGTGGCAGAGGCCTCCGATGTGGTCTTGGAATTGAGTCGCCGTAGCCTCGTTGAGAAGAGCAAGTAAGGAGGGAATGCTATGTTGCGCAATGCTTTTGCTTATATCACACGTAAATGGCCCAAGTCTCTCTTGCTCTTTGCCATCATTCTCCTCATGGGGACCTTGAGCTTGATCGGACTCTCCATGAAGGGAGCGACCCAAAAAGCTTCATCGGAAAGTCTGGGATCCATCACCAATAGCTTCTCCATGCAGATCAACCGCAGGACCAATCCGGGAACCCCTCGGGGAGCTGGGAATCTCAGAGGAGAAGATATTGAAAAAATCAGCCAGGTAGAGGGGATCACTTCCTCCATCAGGCGGATCAATGCCATCGCAGATATCATAGACCACGAGATCATTGAGACTGAAGAAACCCTGCAAAATCAATCTCCAGAGCGGGCCAAATACTTTAAAAACACCCTGATGGTGACGGGGGTCAATGACTCTTCTAAAGAAGATAAGTTTGTCTCTGGAGCCTACAAGCTGGTCCAAGGAGAGCACCTGACCGATAAGGACAAAAATCAAATCCTCATGCACGAAGATTTGGCGAAAAAGAATGGCCTCAAGGTGGGCGATAAGGTGCGTCTCAAGTCCAATCTCTACGATGCTGACAATGAAAAAGGGGCCAATGAAACCGTCGAAGTGACCATTAAGGGTCTGTTCTCAGGGAAGAACCAAGCTCCTCTAACTTACGCCCAAGAGTTGTATGAAGATACCCTCATTTCTGACCTGGATACAGCTGCCAAGCTCTACGGCAATACCGTCCAAACAGCTACCTATGAGGATGCGACCTTCTTTGCCAAAGGGGATCAGGACCTGGATGCCTTGATCGAAAAAATCAAAGCACTCGACATTGACTGGAACCTCTATGACCTAGTCAAGAGTTCTTCTAACTACCCAGCCTTGCAAAAATCTATCAGCAGCATGTTCCAAGTGGCGGACTACTTGTTTATCGGTAGCCTTATCTTTGCTAGCTTGCTTCTCACCCTTCTCCTCGTCTTGTGGCTAAATGCCCGTCGCAGAGAAGTGGGAATCTTATTGGCTCTAGGACTTTCTAAGGTACAGATTGCGAGACAATTCGTGGCAGAATTAGTCATGATTTCCATCCCAGCCTTCCTCCTTTCCTATGGAGTCGCAGGTCTTCTTGCCAAAGCAGTGGGAGATACGGTGCTTAAAAATGTAACCAGTGGCATTGCCAAACAAATGGCTCAAGAATCCTCTGCAGCCAACCTTGGTGGAGGAGCTGAGGCAGAAAGCTTCAGTAAGACCCTGACAGACCTCCATATGGACATCCAACCGAGCCAACTGCTGGTTGTTGTCTTGGTCGGTGGGCTGCTCTTAATTCTGGTATCCATCCTTTCTTCACAATGGCTCTTGCATAAGAAACCAAAAGATCTCTTGGTGGATGTCGAATAAGAGATTGTTTCCTAAAATAGAAATAGGGTATAATAGGAGGTAGAAGAAGTTTCTTAGATAAAAGGAAAGTGTATGAAGATACTAATCGTAGAAGATGAAGTCCTGATTCGCGAAGGGATGAGCGACTATCTTATGGAATGTGGCTATGAGGTCTTTGAAGCAGGCGATGGGCAGGAGGCCCTGAACCTCTTTCACAGAGAAGCGCCGGATCTTGTCTTGCTGGATATCCAGCTACCTATTCTCAATGGCTTGGAGGTCCTCAAGACCATCCGGAAGACCAGCTCAGTTCCTGTTCTCATGCTGACGGCCTTCCATGATGAGGACTATAAGTTGACAGCCTTTGGAGAGTTGGCAGATGGCTACCTGGAAAAACCCTTCTCCTTGTCCCTCTTGAAGGTCCGTATCGAAGCTATTTTTAAAAAGCTCCAGCCTTCTCGGGTCTTCACCTATGGAGAGGCACGGGTGGATTTTGAGAGCTACACAGCCAGCTTAGCTGGGCAGGCCATCTCCATGAATGCCAAGGAGTTGGAAATCTTGGAATACTTGCTCCAGCATGAGGGCAAGGCCCGGACCCGCTCTCAGATCCTCGATGCCGTCTGGAAGGAGACAGAGGAGATTCCTTTTGACCGGGTGATTGATGTCTATATCAAGGAACTACGAAAAAAACTAGAGCTGGACTGTATCGTAACGGTACGCAATGTCGGCTATAAATTGGAGAGACCATGACCAAACGGAGTATCTTTGCAAAGATCTTTCTGATCACCTTTGCCCTTTTTAGTGGCTTAGTTATCCTTCTACACGCTTCGGTTTACTTTATTTTCCCATCAACCTATATCGAGTCCCAGCGCCAGACGATCTTGAAGAAATCGCAAGCCCTGGCCAAGAGTTTTCAAGGCCAGGAAGAAGGAACCATTGAGTCCGTCATCGACCTTTATTCCAAGACCAATGATATCAAGGTGTCTATCAAAGGAAAGGAAAAACAAAATGCCATAGAGGTCAAGGATGACCTGCTCCTGAACCCTGACAGCCAGAACAATTCCCTGGTTATTGAGGAGCGAAAGATCCAGACAAAAGAGGGAAAGGACTTGACCTTGCAATTCTTGGCGACCGTCGATTCGCAAAAGGAAGCACGAGACATCAGTCTGGGCTTTCTTCCCTATAGTCTCCTTGCTTCCTTTGTCCTGTCGCTGATCGCTTCCTATCTCTATGCCCGCCTGATTTCTGCTCCGATCCTTGAGATCAAGCAGATGACCAAGCGGATGAAGCGCTTGGATCGGACAGCCAGTCTTCCCATTCATTCGCAGGATGAGATCGGCGTTCTCAAGCAACAGATCAACGACCTCTATCACCATCTCCTAGAAGTGATCGACAATCTAGAGCAGCAAAAACAGGAAAATCTGAAGTTGGAGCAGATGAAGGTGGAATTCCTACGGGGGGCCTCGCATGAGCTCAAGACGCCTCTAGCCAGCTTGAAGATTATCCTAGAAAATATGCGGGATAAGATTGGCCGCTACAAGGATCGGGACCGCTATCTGTCGGTCTCCCTCGATATCGTCGATGAGATGAACCAGATCGTCCTAGAAATCCTGTCCCTGTCCTCTGTCCAAGAATTGGCCGGAGATAAGGAGTGGATCCAGTTGGATCAGGTCGTAGAGCAGATCCTCGACCAGTACAAGGTCTTGGCTCAATCCCGCACTCTCACGATTGACAATCAGATCCCTGACAAAGCAGTCTATATGGACCCAGCGATTCTGAAATTGGTTCTCTCAAATGTCATCAGTAATGCCGTTAAGCATTCGGATGCCGGTGGAGAGATCCAGCTCCGCCTCGAAGAGGAAGGGACTCACTTGGCGGTTGAAAACACCAGCCAGGAAATGGTAGAGACCGCCGAGCTACCAATGACCGCTAGCCGTCAGAAGAAGGAAGGTGGCTTGGGACTCTTCGTAGTCCAACACTTGCTAGACCATGAAGAACTGGCCTATCAATTTGATAAAACGGCTATGGGCTTGCGCTTCCGCATGGAACTGCCCAAAGAGACACAAGAATAAAAAGAGAGGGGGACAGAAATCGGTAATTCGTTAGAATTCGATTTCTTTGTCCCGCCTCCGCACAGTTGAGTAAGGCTGTAAAAGCTGATGAAATCAGAGTAGTAGAGCCCACTCAAGCACTGCGTCTTGCTCGATAATCCAAGACAATTGAGAGGCTAGGACTTTTGTCCCAGCCTCTTTTCTATACGTGATTTCACCATCTGGTCAAAGAGATTTCTCCGCTATTGAGCCAGATTTCTTCTTGATTGTCTAATTGCACCAAGAGTTGGCCGGTATCGGAGATGTCTTTAGCGAGACCCTGATAGGTCTGCTGATTTTGCTCAAAAGTGACAGTTCGTCCTAGGACCAGGGAGCGCTCTTTATAGAGGTAGACCAGCTCATCAATATCCGTTTGGAAGAATTCCTTCCAGATCTCACTGATGAGGTCATTGCGGGTGATGGGACAAGGCCCTTCAAATAAGGAACCAGCCTTACTTTCTAGCTCTTCTGGGAGAGTAGGGATGGCTAAATTGAGACCGACTCCGATAATGACATCCGTGACGAGACCAGTCTCAATCGACGTGATAGCTTCGGTGAGGATTCCCCCAATTTTTTTATGGCGGTAGTAAATATCATTGACCCATTTGATATCGATATCGATCAGGGTCAGGTTTTTAATAGCCTTGTAGATGGCTCCAGCGACCATGAGGGTATAAGGAGGGAGCTCTACATGTGGTAATTGAGGCTTGAGATGAAGGGACATGTAGATGCCCCCTTGATCGGGGCAGTAGTAGTCACGACCAAAGCGGCCCTTTCCAGCGGACTGCGAATTGGCCAGGTAGAGCGCCTTGCCTTCTTGATGGCTTTCTATGCCTAATTTGGCGTCCAATTGGGTGGAGCTACATTGTTCGTTTAAGGAAACGGTCAATTGGGTATTTTTTGCGATCACTTCAGGAAGCAGAATATCGCCAGAGACCAGTTTGTAGCCCTTTTTTTTGAGGGATTCGATGACAACCCCATCTTTTTCTAGACGTTGGATGGCCTTCCAGATAGAGGTGCGGGAAACACCTAATTCTTTTGCCAGCTGCTCTCCGTTGACATAATCATCTGCCTGAGCAAGGGTCTGAAAGAGGATTTCGTGTGTTTTCATAGTTTTTTAATCTCGGAAAGGATGGAGGATCATCCATTCTTCGTACTTTCTCTAATAGTTAGCTTGGTTCCTAGCATAGTGAGGGTTGGTATTTCTCTCGGAGATAGGACTTGTTTATTTAGTACATCCATTGCGGTTCGTCCCATTTCTTCTGTAAAAACGGTGATGGTAGAGAGGGGAGGAAAGACTTGCTTGGCTAAACTGGTATCATTAAAGGAAATGAGTTGGATATCATCAGGGACCTTAATGCCGGACTCTTGAAAAGCCCGGAGAGCCCCAATGGCTAAACTATCACTCGCAGCAAAATAGGCATCTGGTAAGGGTAAGCCAGACTGAAGCTTAGAGGAAATGAGGTCATAGCCTGATTGAGCTGTAAAACTTCCAGTGAGGATGAGTTCAGGGTGATAAATACTTCTTTCAATACAATAGTTTCGATAGGCTCGTCGCCGAGGATCGGGAATACTTTCCAATAGGTCAGTTGTTTTTTCCTCACCGCTAAGGAGCCCAATTGTTTGACAGCCTTGTTTTCGTAAATAGGAAAGAGCAGTCTGTACAGCATTTTCAAATTCAGTCGCGACGCAAGGGTGGCCTTGGTTAAGGGTGTTACTATCGACAAAAACCAGAGGTTTGTCTAGCCTTTCTAACTCGACAATCTGAACCCTACTAAACTTTCCGATACAAAGGACCCCAATAACTTCCTCACCTAATCGAAAAGGAATATCATTGAAATAGCGGAGAATCCCATAGTCGAGATCCTGTGCTCTTTTTTCAATGCCTAAGCGGATGTTGTAATAGTAGAGGTCGTCCAGTTCTCCCTCTTCACTTTTCCATTGGATGATGACAATTTGCTGTTTTTCTTTTTTAAAGTTCCCACTTTTCTGATGTCTGGTGTAGCCTAGTTCGTCAGCAACAGTCAAAATTCTGTGGCGGGTTTCCTCCGTTACAGAAAGACTGGCATCTTGGTTCAGAACACGAGAGACAGTGGCGATGGATACGTCTGCGAGGTTAGCAATATCCTTTAATGTGGCCATTCGTTTTCTCCTTCTTTCTTATAGTATATCATAGGTTTCGTCATATTAGCGAATTTTACTAAAAATTTAGTAAAATAATTGATTTGTCGCATGAAAGGGGTTACACTAGTGGTAAATAACTATATAAGTGAGGTAATCTCAATGAATACTCAAGAAATTCGGGAAGCTTTTCAAACAGTCTTTAGAGCAGAAGCAGATCACACTTTCTTTTCACCAGGACGGATCAATCTGATTGGTGAACACACTGACTATAATGGTGGTCATGTCTTCCCAGCAGCCATCACACTTGGTACCTACGGAGCTGCAAGAAAGCGTGAGGATAAGGTCTTGCGTTTCTTCTCAGGAAACTTTGAAGACAAGGGGATCATTGAAGTTCCACTTGAAAATCTCCACTTTGAAAAAGAGCACAACTGGACCAACTATCCAAAAGGTGTGCTCCATTTCTTGCAAGAAGCGGGTCATGTCATTGATAGCGGTATGGATGTCTATGTTTATGGCAATATTCCAAATGGATCCGGTCTTTCTTCTTCAGCCTCCCTTGAGCTCTTGATTGGCGTCATCGCTGAGAAACTATATGATCTTCACTTAGATCGTCTAGATCTGGTCAAGATCGGCAAACAAACCGAAAATCACTTCATCGGAGTCAACTCTGGGATCATGGACCAATTTGCCATCGGTATGGGGGCGGATCAACGGGCTATTTATCTCGATACCAACACCCTAGAGTATGATCTGGTACCGCTGGACCTCAAAGACAATGTCGTAGTCATCATGAATACCAACAAACGCCGGGAATTAGCGGATTCAAAATACAATGAACGTCGTTCAGAATGTGAAACCGCCGTCTCTGAACTCCAAGAAAAATTGGATATCCAAACCTTAGGAGAATTGGATCTCTGGTCTTTTGATGCCTACAGCTACTTGATCAAGGATGCCAATCGCATCAAACGGGCTCGCCATGCTGTACTTGAAAACCAACGAACCCTCCAAGCTCATAAGGCACTTGAAGCAGGTGATTTAGAAGAATTTGGCCATCTCATGAATGCTTCCCACGTATCCTTGGAGCATGACTACGAAGTGACAGGTCTAGAATTGGATACCTTGGTGCATACAGCCTGGGAACAAGAAGGCGTCTTGGGTGCTCGTATGACAGGAGCAGGCTTTGGCGGTTGCGCCATCGCTCTCGTAAACAAAGATAAAGTTGAAGCATTTGAAGAAGCTGTCGGCAAACGCTATGAAGAAGTCGTTGGCTATGCGCCTAGCTTTTATATTGCAGAAGTTGCGGCAGGGACACGAGTTTTAGACTAGGTGATAATAATGGAAGCTGTAATATTTGATTTAGATGGCTTATTAGCCGATACTGAAATCATTTCTCTAAAAGTTTATCAAGAATTGCTTAGAGATTTTGGAATTCCTTTCACAGAAGAAACTTATTCTAGAGACTACAGTGGACATAGGGAAGAGGAGAATGTTCAACGGTTTTTGGATACCTATGATTTACCTTGGAACTTTGACCAAACCTTGGCTAAAGTTTATGAACTAGAAGGTCGAATCTTAGCCCAAGGTGTTCATTTAAAAAAAGGTGCTAAGAATTTACTTACTTTTTTGAAAACAGAGGGCATCCCAATCGCCCTAGCAACTTCA
Source organism: Streptococcus sp. HMSC073D05 (assembly GCF_001812015.1). Classification (NCBI taxonomy): domain Bacteria; kingdom Bacillati; phylum Bacillota; class Bacilli; order Lactobacillales; family Streptococcaceae; genus Streptococcus; species Streptococcus sp. HMSC073D05. The sequence goes on along the minus strand of NZ_KV807499.1, from coordinate 91,731 downwards.
AGTGTTGAATCTCGGGCTAGAATGATCTTGGATAGCAATGGGATACTGTCCCTATTTGACCATTTAGTTTTTGCAAAAGATGTCAAACGAAGTAAACCTTACCCAGATATATTTTTAAAGGCTTGTAGTGATTTGAATGCTTTACCAGAGAATTGCTTAGTGCTAGAGGATAGTGAAGCAGGGATTGAAGCAGCCTATCGGGCTGGAATCCCAGTCATATGTGTTCCAGATTTAAAAGTACCAGCACAGTCTTTCTTAACTAAAGCAGAACAAGTTTTCCAGGATTTGGATGCTGTCAGAGACTATTTAAAACGTAAGAAGGAGAATCAATGAATCAGGGAATTTTAGACGCATTTGTCACAGCCGTCATTGCGGCGAGTGATTACGAAGAGATGGATCGGATTTATCTAAAAAATCGCATCATGAGTCGCGTTGGAGAAGAAGGGCTAGACGCCCCAGCTCAAAAAGAAGAGTTGATCGCACTTAAAGATCAGCTGGTAGAGATCGCTGTTGCAAATAGCAAGATCCAGGATAGTATGGCCGCAAAAGACAGTTTGGGTGCGGAGTTGATGGATTGGATCACCCCTAGCCCTAGTCAGGTCAACCATCGTTTCTGGGAGACCTACCGTCAGTCCAAAGAAGACGCGATTGCGGATTTCTATGCCCTCTCTAAACGCAATGATTACATCAAGGTAGAGGCCATTGCGCAAAATATTGCCTTTGAGGCTGAAACTCCCTACGGTTCTCTCGAAATCACCATCAATCTGTCAAAACCTGAAAAAGATCCTAAAGACATTGCAGCGGCCAAGCTTGCAAAAGCCAGTCATTATCCAGCCTGCCAATTGTGCTTTGAAAATGAAGGCTATCAAGGCCGCCTAGACCATCCAGCCCGGGCCAATCATCGGATCATCCGCTTTGATATGGACGGTCATGATTGGGGCTTCCAGTATTCCCCTTATGCCTACTTCAATGAACACTGCATTTTCCTTGATAGCCAGCATGTGCCCATGGCCATTAGTCGCAAGACCTTTGAGCGACTCTTGACCATTGTCGAGACTTTTCCAGGCTATTTTGCAGGGTCCAATGCAGATCTTCCCATTGTAGGGGGATCCATCCTGACTCATGATCATTACCAAGGCGGACGCCACACCTTCCCTATGGAGCTGGCTCTTGTTGAGGAAAGTTTCACCATTGGGGGATTTGAAGCAGTGTCACTAGGAATTGTTAACTGGCCCATGTCAGTTCTTCGTTTGAATTCAGTTGACAAGGAGCAATTGATTGCCCTGGCAGACCATATCCTAACAGCCTGGCGAGGCTACTCGGATCCAGCGGCTCAAGTTTTAGCGGTATCCGATGGTCAGCCCCACCATACCATTACCCCCATTGCACGGATTCGTGATGGGCATTATGAACTGGACTTGGTGCTCCGTGACAACCAAACCTCACCAGAGCATCCCGATGGCATTTATCATCCACACGCGGATGTGCAACACATCAAAAAAGAAAATATCGGCCTGATCGAAGTCATGGGCTTGGCCATTTTGCCACCTCGTCTCAAAGAAGAGCTCAAGCAGGTTCAAGACTATTTGCTTGGGCGTGAGAGCACAGTGGCAACCTACCACCAGGCTTGGGCAGATGATTTGAAAGCCACTCACCCAGCCATCACAGACGAAGCAGAGGCAAAAGCCCTTGTCCGTGAATCAGTTGGCCAGATCTTTTCGCGCGTGCTCGAAGATGCTGGAGTCTACAAGCGAACAGCAGAAGGACAAGCTGCCTTTAGACGCTTTGTTGCGACACTTTAAGTATGGAGAAGCGGCAGAAATTTGGTACAATAAGAGAGAAGACAAGAAGCGAAAGGAAAACAAATGGCAATACTCGTACTCGGAGGAGCTGGCTATATCGGTTCCCACATGGTGGACCGCTTGGTCAATGAAGGACAGGAAAAAGTCGTCGTGGTCGATAGCCTGGTCACAGGCCACCGTGCAGCGGTGCATCCAGATGCTGTCTTTTACCAAGGAGACCTGGCGGATCAAGACTTTATGCGCACTGTTTTTAAGGAACATGCAGATATCGATGCGGTCATCCACTTTGCGGCCTACTCACTGGTCGCTGAATCCATGGCCGATCCATTGAAATATTTTGATAACAATACAGCAGGCATGGTCAAGCTCTTGGAAGTCATGCATGAATGTGGGGTGCACTACATCGTCTTTTCTTCAACTGCTGCCACCTACGGCATTCCAGAAGAAATTCCGATTCTTGAAACCACTCCGCAAAATCCAATCAACCCTTATGGTGAAAGTAAGCTCATGATGGAAACCATCATGCGTTGGGCTGATCAAGCCTACGGCATCAAGTATGTGCCCCTTCGTTACTTTAATGTAGCGGGTGCTAAGCTAGACGGATCCATCGGGGAAGACCATGGACCAGAGACCCATCTCTTGCCGATCGTCTTTCAAGTGGCCCAAGGAAAACGCGAGAAGATCTCTATTTTTGGAAATGACTACCAGACACCAGATGGCACCAATGTTCGGGACTATGTCCATCCATTTGACTTGGCGGATGCCCATCTTTTAGCAGTGGAGTATCTGCGAAAAGGGAATGAATCGACTGCCTTTAACCTGGGCTCGTCGACTGGATTCTCCAATCTTCAAATCGTAGAAGCAGCCAGAAAGGTGACGGGACATCCAATTCCACTTGAGCTGGCTGATCGTAGACCAGGAGATCCTGATACCCTGATCGCATCATCTGAGAAGGCGCGTGCCATCCTCGGCTGGCAACCAAAATTTGACAATATCGAAACCATTATCCAAACAGCCTGGGCTTGGCATTCCAGCCACCCAGATGGCTACAATGATCGATAAGGAGGGACTGCGAACATCATTTTTGAGACTTTTTTAATAACATCTAAAACGACAGTTGATCTTGCCAAATGACTCGTTTCAGACGTCAGTCATTTCCCTAACCATCATAAAAAGTGAGGTATTCAAAATGAATAAAACCACAAAAATGTTAGCCGTCTTCTTGACAGCGGGTCTTCTTTTAGCTGGTTGCGGACAAAAAGAGAGTACAAAATCTACTAGTCCATCGTCTACTAAAGCGACCAGTAAAGCAACAAGCAAATCATCTGCTAAAGAAAAGAAAAAAGAGTCATCAACTGATGAAAGCAAAAAAGAAGATGCACTAGCAGGTGCACAAAAAACGGTTCTTGAAACGAGTGATGAAGCAGGTAAGACCACTGTAACCTTGTATTACAAGGGAGATACCTTGTTATTACAAGAAAAAGTTGATGATTACGACGTCTCAAAAGTTCCTGGTGAGAATCCCCTTGAAACCATGAAAGAAGCCGTTGCTAAGAGCCAAGAAAAATTCAAAGATCTGATGGGCCATGGATTTGAACTGACATCAGAATACAAAGACGGAATCTTTTATATCCGCAATACCATTGATTACACAAAAATCGATTTTAATAAATTAAAAGAAATCGTCCCAGGATTTAATCCCCTAGATGACAAAACCGTTAGTTATTCAGTAACGAAAGACAGTCTTATCAAGGGCGGTATGGTCGAAAAATAAACAAAATGGAGAGCAGCTCAGTTTGCTGCTCTCTTTTTGTTTTAGTATGAATTCATGGGTATATTTTGGTAGAATAGGATTTAAACAAAAGTGAGTTTAAAGAATGATTGGCAAAGGAATAAAGAAAATCCTTAAACTAAATTCTATTCATATATTTTAAATAGTAAGGCGGTTGTAAAATGACGAAAGCCCTATATATTCAAATAATATTCACCTTCACAGCTTTTTTTGGCTTCCTCCTTTTAATATATTTTTTATTCTATAAAAGGGAGAAGAATATCCAGAAATATTCAACTATGCAAGTTATTGGAGAAGTGGTTAAACATAGTTATTTAAATGGTTCGGATTTAGCTGCCTTACCAGTTGTTGAATATGTGGTAGAAGGAAAAATATATCAAAAACGTTTCTCTTATTCAACTTTTGAAACAACAACTTCGAAAAAAGCGAAAGCTGACGTATTTGATACAAAATTTATCAGAAGTCCTTATCATGTATTAGATTTAAGAAAAATATTCCCAATTGGTTCTAAAATGACGGTATGGTGTAATCCCCAAAAACCTAAACAAGGCTACGTTGAAAGGTATCCAGGTCATGACAGAATCTTACGATTACATATCATTATTTTTGGTACTCTCTATATATTATTGATTGTGATAGTTACTTTTTTCTATGTCATGTAACGGAATAAGAGAATGCAGTTTACTTCCAATTTGAGGAAGAAATATTAGGAGCCCTTGCTTTATTCCAACTGAAGAACTGTATAAATTAGTGATTGAGTGGAAAGAAATGGAAGAAAGAATGAAAAGAGGGGAAGATAGTTTTCCAGTGACTTTAGTGGATTGACGTTGAAAATAATTTCCCAAATAATGGAGAAGTGATGAACAATAAAGAATTTGAAGATTTATTTTATAAAGTCCCTGAAGGGGTTGATTATGCAGATATATTGGAAGATGTTGATCTAGAGGATGTTCCTGAGGAAACCATTCAAAAGTTGACTTCATTATTGGACATTGATGATGACTATTTACGTTATCAAGCCTCTCGATTGTTGACCATTTGGGGAATTAGAGAAGGCTTTGCTGTCTTGACACAGATGTTCAGTCAAGGGCAATTAGAAGGGATGATTTCGCATCGTCTGTATGGCTATGATGATACGAATCGGATTTTTCTATATGATATCGTAAATTATTGGGCGAGCCGGTATGATTTGGGCGAAGAGAAGATGGCTAGAGGAGAAATTTGTCCTTATGTTTGTAAAATCATCGAACAGGCTGAGACTGGATATTATGATATTTCAAAAATATATCGCTTGGTTAGTGAGGAACATTATACGGAATACATCCCCTACTTAAAACACTTCCTTTCAACCATTATGGACAAACCTGAGGATAATTATTGGCGAATTCATGATACCTTGAAGCTATTCTTAAAGGTAGAGCCTGATTATGTGACACAATTATTAAAAGACAAGCAAAAATCACTAAGAGATTTTGGAATCGAGGATGAAGGTGAAAGAAATTAAATTTTATAAAGTAAATGATGATTGTGGTTTTATGTCCAATTTTGCTCCCTACCCTTTTTCAGATGGAAGCAAAATCTGGCCAACATCAGAGCATTATTTTCAAGCGCAAAAGTTTTTAGTGCCCCAAATTCAAGAAAAAATTCGTCAGATAGCATCTCCAATGGATGCTGCCTTAGAGGGACGCAATCGTCAAAATCCCTTGAGACCAGATTGGGAGGAGGTCAAAGATGAGGTGATGCTCCAGGCCCTTCGAATGAAATTTAGCCAAAATCCAGAAATTGCAAAGGGATTGGTCGCAACAGGAGATGCCATCCTCATCGAACATACACGAAATGACGACTACTGGGCTGATGGGGGAGATGGCTCTGGGAAGAACAAGCTAGGCCTTCTCTTAATGCAAGTACGGGAAGAGTTGAAAAACTCCAACCTGTAATCTCTCCTCTAGCTATTCCATTTAACAGTCTGGGTTTGGTATAACAGTCAACTAGATAGTTACAATGATCAACAGGAGATATTCCTGAAGGTGTAATGTAAGATATTAGTGAAAAGATCGGAGAACATACATGAAATATAGTAAACTAGGCTGAGAAGAAGTTAGTAAGTTTGAGGAAATAAAAGGTTATGGACAACATATTTGGCGACATCATGAGAAATATTTTTTTGTTACAGATGAAGGGGGAATAGCTGAACAGAGGGTAGTCTATGAATTACCATTAGAACTATTTCAATCACCCTACCAAGTTTTTCTGAGTTACTTGAAAAGTCTAACTTAATTTGACAATTT
>NZ_KV807499.1:26933-85749 GCF_001812015.1 Streptococcus sp. HMSC073D05 | reverse complement strand
ACTTGAAAAGTCTAACTTAATTTGACAATTTAGGCAATAAAGAAATCCTAGACAAGCTTTTGAGCTATTCAGAAGACTTGAAATACCACTATAATCTCTATCAGCTCTTGCTTTTTCACTTTCAGAATAAGGAACCAGAGAAATTTTTTGGACTCATTGAAGACAATATAAAGAAGATTCATTCTCTTTTTCAGACTGTCTTTAAAACATTTCTAAAGGACGAAGGGAAAATCATCAATGACCTTCAGTTATCCTATTCCAACGCAAAATTGGAAGCGACTAATAATCTCATCAAACTTATCAAACGCAATGCCTTTGGTTTTCGGAACTTTGAAAACTTCAAGAAGCGAATTTTCATCGCTCTGAATATCAAAAAAGAAAGGACGAAATTTGTCCTTTCTCGAGCTTAGCTTTTCTTCAACCCACTAAAGTTGACAAAGAGCCGTAGATTTTAGGTATTTACCTTGTCTACTTAAGAGGTATCATATCATCGAGATAAAGGTGATTTGTTTGTTCCTAAGAATTAGGTTTTAGGTTTGACTTGTGGCAACTTCTGGAAAAAGCTTGTCTAGGATTTTTGGAGTGATAGCTTGTCCAGGACCTTCAGCACAATAGGTGTGAATATACATAGCGGGATTGAAGTTGAGCTCGATACAAGTGAAATGAGGTTTTTCCTTGCTAGCAGGCTGAGTTTTATCTGGAATGATGAGGTCAACCCCGCAAGCCCAGGCCCCCATGCTAGTTGCCATAGCTGCTGCCAATTCTTGGTAAGAGGAATCTATTGTCTCAGTGACATCAATAGAGTCACCACCCGTAGAAATGTTGGAGTTACGGCGGAGATTGACCTTTTTCCCTTCTGGGAGAATATCATCAGGTGCATAACCTTGCTGAGTCAACATCAATTGTTCGATGTCTCCTAGCTTAATGATTTCCAGAGGTGAGCGGTGGTCACGGCCTCGCAATGGATTGGCATTTTTCTGAGCGACTAATTCACGAATGGTGTGTTTGCCATCACCGACAACATTAGCAGCGACACGAAGGAGGACAGACTCACAACGCCCGTCCAGAATGAAGAAACGGTATTCGGTTCCTGGGATAAATTCTTCAACAAGAACAGCTGTATCTTCTGCAAAGGCAATCTCGAGAGCTTTCTTATAGTTATCAAGGCTGGCAGGCTCTTGGAAAATGGAAATGCCCAGACCGAAGTTGGTTGATTTTGGTTTAACCACAATTTGCTTGCCCTTGATAAGAGGATAGTAGGCTAGACCTTGTTCTAGACTGGTAAATTCGTCGCCGGCAGGGACAGGGAAGCCAGCATCAGCCAGGATTTTTTTGGTCACGGTTTTATTAGCCATGGCAAGAGGAACTACATAGTTGTCTTTTGAGGTCATGTTACCATTTTTGACGTACTCAACATGATCTTTATGCCAGAGTTTAAGGAATTGATCCTGCTCATCTAGGATTTCAAAATGAAGCCCTTTTTGAATGGCATCAAAGAGCAGCATCTGGGTAGAAAGTTCCATCTCCTCATAACCCTTAAGGGCATAGTGGGCAGTCCAGTCGTAATCATGATAGGCAAGCGCCTTGTCAAGGGCAAAGTCAGAAAGGGACTTGTCTTTTATATGAGGAAGAAGTTGAGCAGCTAGTGTCTGACTGGAATCTGCAAAAGCATCTTTAACTTGTTTGACCAGCCCTTGATGATAGTCACCAAGCCCAAAATGTTGCACCAGTTGGTCTAGAGCTGTCGTAATGTTCTGAGTTTCAGCTTCAGAAGGTAGAGGTTCTAAAGGATGAGAGAGGGCAATTTTTTCATTCAGCGCGTGACCTTGAGCCAGAGCCTGATCAACATTTTCAGGGGCATCCAGCCAGAGGAAGGCTAGAAGGAGTAGGTGTACGGTATCCATGGTAGTTTGGCTAATACCGATACGCTCAAAGGGGTTGAGGTCGAAGTTACGGAATTCTAGGTAGGTGATTCCCTTGTCAAGGAAGGAGCGATTAACCTTTTGTCCACGGAAACGAACAGCCGAGTAAAATTCCTTTTCCGCAATCAAATCACCTTGTTCGATATAGTTTTCGATGGCAGAGACATAGTCTTCTAGGCTTGCAAAAGATACTTGTATTTCTTCCTTATTGACATAGCCGTGGTCACTGTTACGGAAGGAACGCACAGGTTCTGGAACTTCTTGGTCGAAGAATCCTTGCTCAGCAATAGGTGCAGCCCCAAAAAGATAGGTAATCACCCAACGGTAGCGCAAGTAGTTTTGAGCCAGCTTAAGATAGAGGGCGTTTTTGAAAGCGATTATATCAATCTGGTCACTTTCTTGGAATAGGGCTTCAACCAAATCTTTCCCTAGTTCCATATTATAGTGGATACCTGAGATAGCTTGTAGTTTAGTTCCGTATTTTTCGGCCAGGTAGTTACGATAATGGCGTTCAAATTCATTTTCCAGTTGGGCAACTTGGATTTCTTGGGCGTTGATACGAGGAGGCATGGACAAGGGCCAGAGAAGTTCATCTTTACTGATGGAACGTCCAGCTACATCGGTAATGGCTCCAAGAAATCGACGAGCCTCAGTGGTAGATTTAGCAACTGGTGTGATGAGTTCCATCTGAAACTCACAAAAATCTGTTTGAATATAAGGGTGGAAACTTCGAGCTCCTAGGCAGGAAGGGTGAGGCGTATGTGCTAATTTTCCCTGTCTATCGACACGAAGACTTTCGCGTTCAATTCCAAAGTTAGCTTGAAGGATAGGGCTAGTAGGCTCCAGCTTTTGAAGCAGTTGATTTATAGTCATAGAGTCACCTTTTCATCTAATGTTAGTGATAGTCTATTATAAATAGGAGAAGAAAACAACTTTCCGCTACGGTTAAGGGGAATTTCCGAATGTTTTAGATACGAATTCTTAAAACCAGTTGCTTTTTAGCTCTATTATATGCAAAAATTGTAAAATACCCACTGATTTTTATGTAAAATGTTATTTCTCTTGGAATTTAAATCAAATTGGCCTATACTAATGACGTATATATGAGAACGAAAGAATCCCTAAGGTCGGCACTGCACCCATAAAATGAGACACAAGAAAACACTCCTGTTGAATTCTGGTAAACTAGAAACAGGGGTGTTTTGTTATGGTCAAAAAGCATATTCGGTAGAAACTAAGCTAGCCTGTATCGAAATGAAGAAGGCAGGCAAATCAAATAAAGTTATCATGGATACCCTCAGCATCAAAAATGCTAGTCAGGCCAAGACCTGGTAGCGATGGTATCAGAATGATGAATTGTACCGTTTCCAACAACCCGTGGGGAAACAATATACTTATGGTAATGGGATGAAACAGTTATCTGAAGTGGAACAGTTACGTTTGCAGGTAGAATTACTAAAAAAGTATCAGAACTTGATAAGAGAATCGACAAAGTAAGTCTTATCAAGCTAGTAGAAGAGTATAAGAAAACGTGCCCTGTATCGATTATTTTAGAATGTTTCGGCGTCAAACGCTCCACCTTTATCGCTGGAAACAGGAGTGTAAGAATTCTCAGAAAAGAGGCGAAATAGCAGATAATGGCTGTATCGAATGGTTTCACTCTGTTCTCAAGTCTGAAACCTTCTATCTCCATAAGTGGAGAAACATAACTGAAGATAGTCTAACAGATATTGTCAAAAATTACATCATATTTTATAATGAAACTAGAATTCAACAAAAATTGAATGACTAGTCCCCTGTAGAGTACAGAGAATTGGTCGTAGAAGGGGTCCAGCAACCGAAGGGCGCTAGCCTTCAAATTTTCCTCCCAAAATGTGTCCAAAATATTGACAGAATTCCAACACGGAAGATTTGGCACAGAATGGATTATTTGGTTTTACGACTTTCTTTATAATCTTTAACCTTGCTTTGCTTGTCTTGGCAGACTGGGCAGGGTATAAGTGGAAGATAAGATGAAAAAAATGGAGAAAACTCTAATGGTTCTTCTCCTTTTTTTTATCTAATTGGTAATGTTGAAAATCGGAAGTAAAATGATACTTTCAAAGAATTCATTTTGGACACTAGCAAACGAAATAGAGCCCTGATGCAAATCAACAATTTGTTTTGAAATTTTTAGCCCAATTCCAGTCGTTCTAATTTTAGAAATATCAATGTTTTTAAAAGATAATTCATTAAGTTCAGCAATTTTTTCTGGTGAAGTTCCCTGTCCATTATCTTTGATTTCGACAATTACATTTGTATCTTTTTTGAATAAGTGGATTCTTATTGTGCAACCCTTTTCGTTATGTAAAACAGAGTTGTAGATGATATTATGGATAACTCTTGTGATTAAAAACTGCTCAATCATGATAGATTGATTGACAAGTGAATAATCGTAATCAAATTCAAATTCAAAATCATTCCAGATTTCTTGATTTAAAATATGGATGAGAATGTCTTTGAAGAAGGGGATAATTTTTGTTTCAGTCTGATTTAATTGAAGATGACCGGATGAAAGGCGAGCTACTATATTTAGATCATTTAAAATATTTTGGATGTAATAGGATTCCGTCAATATTGGGGGGATATGTTTTTTAGACTGTGTATCTAGTTCAGAATCATTTAACAAGGACGCGTTAGAAATGATGACAGAAAGAGGTGTTTTGATATCGTGTGCAATACCTGAAATCCATTGCTCTTTAAAGACTTCATTCTCTTTGAGTAGAGTATCGGTTTGATTAATTGCAGTTGTAAGATATTCTAGTTCTGATATAGAATTTATTGGATTTTTCAGACCATCCGGGAGATTCTGAATAGCAGTTACAAGAGGCGCAATTTTACGATTGATATGCGTCACACCATAGTAGTAAAGAAAAGCGAAATAAAGGCAGTTGAAAAGCAATACTCCAAATGCTACTAGTGGAATCAAGCGAATACTATCTATATCTAAGTAATTATAACTATAACGAGCAATTTTATCTTTTGGAAAACCAACAACAATGATGTAGCCACCTTTTATCTGACTAAAAACAGGATAATCTGAAAGATAATAGCGAGAAAACTGTAAAATGTCCCCATAGTCAAATTGCGAAGGAACTTCTGTAGGTTTATACTGTTCGTACACTTGTTTTCCAGTCTGCTTATCCAATACCATGAGCCATAACTTTTGTTTTTTTAGACTAGAAATATCATTTTTAGGTATGTGGACGTTATTTTTTGTGATGGTAATGTGTTCAGAAATTATTTTCACAGTCTCAGTAGCAGTTTGCTTTTCCTTAATGTAGAAAACAAAACTGGCAATTAGAAGAATATTGGTAATAAAGATAATGATGGAAAAAAAGATAAATTTCTTTAGTGAATACCTTAAAATTTTGGTTTGGTTCATAATCATGATAACAATTTATATCCCAGCCCTTTAGCTGTCTTTAAATATTGAGGTTTTGAAGGATTTTCTTCTATTTTTTCTCGAATTTTCCGAATATGTACAGTCAAAGTGTTTTCATAACCAAAGCTATCCACTCCCCAAATCGTATCACAGAGAGATTCGGTTGAAACGATGTAATTTTTATTATCGTAAAGTTTTTTCAAAATCTGAATTTCAATTGGCGTAATAGAAATTTCTGCTCCATTTTTTTGTACGGTTGCATTCCGAAAATTCACCAAAGTCTGTCCAATCTGTATTGCTTCCTGTTCTGATTTATAGCTTCTCCGGAGCAGAGCCATAATACGATAGATAAGATTTTTTGGAATGAAGGGTTTCATGACATAATCATCACCACCAGCATTGAAACCAGCTACCTCATCTTCAGGATTATTTTTGGCAGTCAGAAAGAGGATAGGTGTATCGCCTTTTTTTCGGATATGTTTTGCTAATGTGTAGCCATCACCATCGGGGAGCATAATGTCCAAAAGGAAAAGGTCGAACTGCTCTGTTTCAATCATGTCCAAACTAGATTCTATATCATAGGCTGATGTTAGATTGGAAAACCCGTAGGCAGTGAGAGTATCTCTTATGGAAGAATTTAAAATTTTATCGTCATCAATGACAAGGATGTGCTTATTCAGGAGTTGTTGTTCGAAATTCATAATCTTACCTCACTTATCTATATTATACCATTTAAAAGAGTGAAAAAAGGTAAAACACTTTAATCTTAATGTAAAATTAAGGTTAGCTTAGTTTAAAATTAATCTAGCATGTCTATAATAAAGACATAACCTAGATAGAGATACTTCTCAAATATATTTTAATCAGTGAGGTATTTCCAAATGGCTAAACAACAAATGAATCTCATTGAGATTGAAGCAATGAATTCTCTTCAAGAACTTGATAACGTTCTTGGTGCTGGTGGTGGAGCAATCCAAACCATTGTTTTAAGTAATCAATTTTATTCAGACAAAACAATGGTAATAGTGATCACCAATTAGATATTGTGAATTATGTTGATTCTATCATTTTTGTTGATAAGAGTAGTGGAGATGTTATCAAAGATACTCATGATAATTTGATTTATAGAAATCAAAATTATAGAAAATTATTTGGTTTAAAGGAGAAAGTTCATAATGATTAGTAATGTTTTACAGATAAAAAACTTACAAAAGGGATTTAAGGACACTCAGGTAGTTAACCTCAGTTCCTTATCAGTTCAACAAGGTGAGATTTATGGTTTTCTAGGTCCAAATGGAGCTGGGAAAACAACCACCATGAAGATGATTTTGTCTTTGATTTCTCGTACAGCTGGGGAGATTGAAGTGTTCGGTCAACCCATAGATACGGACAAGCAGTATCTTAATCAGATTGGCTCTATGATTGAAGAACCGTCTTATTATCCTAATTTGACAGGCTATGAAAATCTCATGGTCTTCCAAAAGATCCTTGGATTTGATAAGAAAAATATTCAGGAAACCTTGAAAATTGTGGGGTTAGATCAACCTAAAAACAAGAAAAAATTGGTTAAAGATTATTCTCTGGGTATGAAACAGCGTTTGGCTTTAGCCTTTGCCTTAGTCAAGAAACCACGTTTGTTGATACTGGATGAGCCAACAAACGGGCTAGACCCAGCAGGGATTCATGAAATTCGGGAACTGATTATCAAGTTGGCAAAAGAACAGGGCATTACTGTCTTCATCTCTACCCATATCCTTTCTGAAGTAGAGCATATCGCTGACCGTGTGGGGATTATCAATCATGGTCAACTGGTTTACGAGGGAGAAATTCGTAAAATTCAGTCCAATAAATGGCTGGAAGTGCGTGGGGATTTTAGAGATCGACGTGAAGTCATTAGCCAAGTGTTATTTGGTTATCCGTGCAAGATGTTAGAGATACAAGAGGATAAACTCAAACTGACTAACCTTGCCGATCAGCAGATTTCTAGTTTGTTACGAGATTTAATAGTCGAGAAAGTTCCAATTTATGAAGTGAAGCAAGAACAAGAAACCTTGGAATCTATCTTCCTTAACTTAACCAAGGAGTGAGTCTTATGTTGAATAATTTGTCTATTGAATTGCTCAAGGCAAAACGAACCAAATCCTTCCTCATTAGCATACTAGTTATGGGAGTCGGATTTGCTTGGGCAATTGCAGCCGCTACACGCTACCTAAGTAATCCAGACATGCACCAGATTAGCCTAATTTTCTATATGATAAAAGAAGTAAATGGCTTGATTCTCCCTATTGTGATTGCTCTCTTTGTATCGCGGATTGTCAAGAACGAGAAGGAGGGTAACACTTTCAAACTGCTTTTGGCAAATGGTGAAAATGTACGGCATATCTTTCTGAGTAAGCTTGGCCTGACTACGTTCGTTTTGATCTTTCTCGCTTTTTTGGAGGGAGTAGTAGTCCAGTTGATTGCAATCTTATCTGGTCTAGAAATGCCTGTTAGCCTAATTCTCTGGCAAATCGTCATTTTCTTGCTAGCCTCTTTTGTCTTGACCTGTCTGTTTTTGACTTTGCAGTTTTTACTGAAAAAGCAGGCATTGATACTGGCATTAGGGATTTTCGGAGGATTTCTTGGAGTTGGATTTGGTCATGCACCAGCTTTTCTACAGCTGATTTTTCCTTTTGGTGGTATAGGATATCTGTCTCTGGTGGATTACCAGCAAGTCGCCAGTAAAGTGAGTTATGTTTTGGTGACAAACCTAGGATTTAAACTCTTTACATATTTGCCAATAGCCCTAATCTATCTCTTTTTATCTCTCTATCTGGTTGAAAAGAAAGGAGGCAAGCTATGATGTCTTATCTATCAGTAGAATGGCGGAAAACCAAAAAATTTTCCATGTTGATGATTGGTATTTGGTTCTTAGGTTTTTGTAGCCTGATTGGTCTTGGGATTTACTTTGGTTCAGCTTATTCTATGGTTGCAGGAAGTGAAAAGGTGCCTGTTTTATGGGGACAATTGACCTTCTATTATAGCCAGCTTTTCTTTCCGATTTTGGTCAGCCTTTATGTAGCCATGATGTTAGGAAAAGAGTTTGATAGAAAAAATATTGAATTTCTCAGAGCTAATAATGTCAGTCTTGGGAAATTATTGTTGGCAAAAGAAATAGTAATTATCTTGTTTATTACTGTTTTACAGTTGTTCTTGTTTGGTATTTTTTATGTCAGTGCTCACCTAGCTCATTTAGTAATTTCTAATTTGTTCACCTACCTCAAGTGGGATTTATTGGGGATTTTTGGAACAATTAGTATGATGGCAGTACAGTTTTTTGTGACAGCTAAAACTCGTGTTTTCAGTAAATCTGTGGGAATTGGTGCTATTGGTACTTTCGTAGGATTTATGATGATTTTTGTATCAGATAAATTATCTTTAATCTATCCCTACTCCCAAGCTATGGTGGCAATGCGGTCACGGAATTTGATAGACTTTAATTTAGTGGAAATATTGCTGTTTATCATTGTAAATATTCTTCTGTGGGGGATTTTTCATACATTGAGTAATAAAGAATTGCATAAGTAATGCGAAGACTCTTCGGAGTCTTTTTCTTGTGATAAAAGCTCCAAGCTTTATCCGGTATGCTTGACCTACTTTTTAATTGGGCACTATAAAAATTTTTCTCGAAAATAAGAAACTTGCACGATTTACTCATTACTTAGCCAATAATAGAGTTTATACTAGTTACTGTAAAGATGATCATCTAAAAGAAGGAAGGAGGCAACCTTATGGCTAAAAATACAAGTCGTCCAGAGATTGATTCTCTAAGTTTCGAGGTTGAAAACCAAGAACTTTCCGGGAAATCAGGAGCTGGTGGTACACAGCTTTTAAAATGACACTAGCAGGTCGCTGTGGATTGTGTTTCACCTGTTCCTATGAGTGTACGATAAATAATGTTCGTTGTTAGATAAAACAAAAGGAAAATTCTAGTATTTTATTACAAAACTTTGACAACACTTTGATTTAGTGTTATATTGACGGGAGAAATACAAATAAAACAAGATAACTTTGAGATTGATTCTTCGGATTATGGAAATTAATATCCAAGAATTGGATGGAAAATCTGCTGCTGGGTGGCGTACGGCTGTTAGATTAACAGCACAGGGGCGATGTGGTTGGTGATTTACATATTCTTATGAATGTATTTCGCCAAACGTGCGCTGTGGATAAAACTCTCTATTTTTTGACAGGAGGATAAAATGGAAGGAATTATTGGAACACTAGAATTCTATGCACCTGTACTGGTCTTAGGAGTTATTGTCATAGGGATTGTTTACTTTATGAAAAAAAGAAACGATCGCAAATAATCAACATCGACCGATACCTGAAAAAGGCATCGGTTTTTTATAACTTGAATATATTGCACAAAATACTCATGGAAAACCTTGAAAGAAACCGTATAATGAGAGAGTAATAAAGAAACGGAGGAATGAAATGATGAAACAGCTTATTGTGACAGGATTAACGAAAACATTTGGTCAAGGAGATAATATCGTTCATGCTTTATTAGATGTGAACTTGTCCGTTGAAAAAGGTGAATTTCTGGCAATTATGGGGGCTAGTGGTAGTGGAAAAACAACACTCCTCAACTGTATTTCAACGATTGATAAACCAACATCAGGTGAGATTCGATTTGAAGATTTTGATATCATCCATGCCAAGGAAAATGAACTAGCTGACTATCGTGCTAAAAACATTTCCTATATTTTCCAAGCCTACAACTTGGTGGAAACCTTGACGGTCTATGAAAATATCGTTCTACCTCTTCAAATTCAGGGGAAAAATATCAAAAAACATCAGGATAAGATTGTGGAAATTATGGATAAGTTGGCCATCCAAAACTTAAAAGATAAGTTTCCTAATCAGTTATCAGGTGGTCAGCGACAACGTGTGGCAACTGCTAGAGCCTTGATTGATGATTCTAAACTGATTATCGCAGATGAGCCGACAGGAGCCTTGGACTCTGCCAATTCTGAAAAACTGATGGCGCTTTTGCAGGAAATCAATAAAAGTTTTGGTATTACCATTTTACTGGTTACGCATGACCCTGCTGCAGCAAAGTATTCCTCACGGATGGTGCTACTTAGCGATGGAAAGATTATGGATGATTTGGAACGTAACAGCTTATCTAATGAACAGTATTTGCAAGAGATTTACAGCCGTACCAGATAGGAGGAAGAGAGTATGTATCCAAAATTAATTTTACGAAATGTATTTCGAAATTTACAGACTTACACCATCTACTTTTTCAGTCTAACCTTGATTTATAGCTTGCTCTATGCTTTTAATGCTTTACCAAGCCATCCAGTGATGCAAAGTTTATCAGGGGCAAAGGAAATGTTGACGACGGTGATGAGTCAGTACATGGGCTTGCTTTCCTATCTGATTCTATCGGCGATTGCCTTTCTCGTCGTTTATTCCACAAACTTTGTCCTGGGACGGCGTAAGAAAGAGCTGGGACTTTATGCAACGCTGGGAATGAAGAAGAAGCAGATTATCCGTACCCTGTTCTTTGAAACCATGCTGGTCAATATCTTTTCCTTGATTCTAGGTTTCTTGCTTGGCTTGATTTTACTGGTCATTCTATCTAAGGTTGCATCTGAGTTTTTTATGGCCAATTACTTTGGTAGTCTGCTTTTTTTTGATAGCAAGTCTGTCATCTTACTAGTTTATTCCTATTTGGTAACCAGTTTTATTGTTGGTGTCATGGACATTCTTACCTTTAGAAAGCAAAATATCATTGCACTCATTCAAGAAAATGGGGTCAAGAAATCTGTCTTGGCAAAAGGCAAGCCAGTTCTTCAAGCACTTCTCTTTATTCTTTCGACAGCTGTTATCGGTTTTGGTGCTCTCTATTTTTCAGACTATCACCATCTATCACTCTTGAAAAGTTGGGGTATCTTGCTGGTATCTGTCTTCGTGATTTTTGTGATTTTATTTTACAATACCTTGAGCCATTTTATCTTGGTTTCCCTTAGAAAACTGCCTCAAACCTACTATAACAAACTAAACAGTTTTAAAATTCGTCAATTTTCAAAACAAGCTGATAGTAATTCGGTCACGTTGGCTGTCTTATCCTTGACCTTGACCCTGGCTCTCAGCTTACTAGTTTTTAGTGGTAGTGCCTATACGACTATGAACCGAGAGCTGAACAAATACTCACCTTATGACGTATCTGTCAATCTTTATCGTGGTCAAGAGTTCCAGTTTTCTCAGGAATCTGTCAAAGACAGATTGAAAGCAGATGGATTTGACTTTAACCTCATCAAAGAGGAGTACAGCTATCCTATCTATTCTAGTGATTTAATCTATAAAGATTTGATTGATACTAGCAATCTCTGGGCGCATGATAAGGAACTTCCTGAATCAAAAGTACCGATTTTAGGAATTTCTGCCTACAATCATCTCCGCAAACTGCAAGGTGAAAGAGAGGTTGACTTGGCAGATAACCAATTTCTGGTCAATGCTAACTATAAAGGAACTGCCAAGCAGATTCAGGACTTTCTATTAACGACAAAAACCCTCATGATTAACGGTTATTCTCTTAATCTTGCGTCTTCAAAGCCACTTGAAACAGTTTACTTTTTATCGTCAGTGGGTACAAATGACACAGGAACCTTAATTGTACCAGATACGGTAGTAGTTGGATTGACGGAAGACCACACGACCTATGTTGCCAATTTAAAAGAAAATATCGACAAACGGAAAGTAGAAACATTCTTAAGTCAGTGGATAGAAAAATACTACTTCACTCGTGATGGAGCAGAGTTGAATCCGTTCACCTATCAAACCAAAGGAAGAATTTTTGAGATTTATCTTGGATTTATGGGCGTCATTGTCTTTGTCATGATTTTTGTCAGTGTTATTTTTATCATTATTTCCCTCAGTATCTTGTCCCTTCAAACTTCTACAAGTGCTTTGGATAGTGTCAATGATTATCAAATCTTATATCTTCTTGGGAATAAGAGGAAGCAAAATCGCTCTATTCTTTTGCAACAGATTCTAAGTTATTTCTTGGTTCCGCTGGTCATCGCAGGTCCGCTAGCATTTGCCTTGAGTACCGCTCTTTTGGGCTATTTTGAGAATTTCGCTAATACCAGCATTTCTATTGATATCACCTATCTGGGAGTAGCGGTTTTACTCTTCGTCCTTTACTTGCTAGTGACTTACAGAGTAAGTTGGCAAATTATTGAAAATTAAGTCAAATACCAGAGTTGCCTATCCTGCAATTCTGGTATTGTGTTATAATAATATTAAAGTAGTTCAGGAAGTAGATACATATGAAACAGTTTGTCAAATTGCTCTCGAAAAACTCACTTTTATTGTGGTGGTTGACGATTTTGAATCATCTAGCTTTAATGATTTATATTTATTATAGGATCCCTCTGGACTTTTCGACAGATTTTTCCTTGCAGATGGTTTTATTGCTGATTATTGCTTTAATTGTATTTAGCTATATTTGTAATATTGTGACCTTTCGGTATAGTGAGTTGAAACTTTGGTTGCTCCTGATGATGTTTCTCATTAGCTGGCAATCCATATTTAATCAAGGAGTTGCGAGCACCCTGTTGCACTTTTTTGATATTCTTCATCCGCTCAACTCTTTTTTATTGCTGTATAGTTCTCTGTCTATTATCTTTCTGGGAGAGAAAATAGGAGAAGAACTGTTGAGTGTGTCCTTTGTGTTGACACTAATCACCATTAGTTCATATCTGTTAAGTCCTTCAATTTTTCTATTTCTGTCCTTGTTTGCGTCTTTCTTTTTAAACCTTGTTCCCTTGATTTTACTGATTTTATATCATGAAGAGTTGAAAAGTAAACTCAAGTATCAGAGACGAAATTTGTGGATATTAGCTTTGATATTGCCTCTTTCTTATTTCTTTTTGTATATCAATACGACGGGCTCAGGAGTGATGAACCTAGTCTGGTATCTGGAAATTGTTGGCATTTTAGCTTTTTTACACTTCAAAACAATTATCAGCTCTCTTCAAAAAAAGGTATCAGAGTTAAAATTGTCCTATATAAAAGCTTTTTCACGCTTGTTTTTACTGGTTATGTTTTTGTTAGTAGGCATTTTCATCATCTTTCGTCTAGATTTAAACACGAGCTTTTTGGTCTTGAATATCATGTTACTATTGTTCGGGATTTGTTCGGAAGAATTAATTCGCCTCTTTCATTCTGCTGAAATGCTAGATTCTAGGGATTATTTAAAAGTTCTCTTTTTAAAGCGTAACCGTATGGTGAAAAATCTGCTGGCAAATGAATATACAGAACAACAGTTCTCCGAATTTCTTCACAATGAAATCCTGCAAAATGTTATGGCAATAAAGAATTTCAATAAATATAGTAGTAATCAAGTTTTTGGTGAACAGATCAATCTGGTAACAGAGGAGTTGGTTCAACGGATTCGTGAGCGGATGGATTATTATCAGCCAATGGTAGAAACAGACGAGCAGTTAGACATCCAGTATCAAGGGCTGATTAATAGGATTGTCAAACGCTATCACGCAGAAAATGAAGTAGTCACACAGTTTCCTGCCCACTTTAGGCTTTTATCTCCTTACGATAAAATTGCCTATCGTCTGGTTGAGGAGTTGGCGACCAATGCCGTTAAGTACGCTAGTGGTGGAAGGATTTCTTTGAAGATTGATGTGCATGATGACGCTATTTTTATCATTTCTGAAAATGACTGCCTTCAAACAGAAAAATCCTTAGGTTATGGATTGAAAAATATGTCTAATAGAATTAGTGTTTTAGGTGGTCAAATGCAGATTTTTGAAAATAATAAGAGATTTCGTGTAGAAATTACTCTCCCGATTGATAAGGAGTTGTGTTATGAAAATTTTGTTAATTGATGATCATAAATTATTTAGCCAAAGTATCAAGATGATTTTAGAGTTATCGGAAAACATTAAAAAGGTCCAGTTAGTGGATAATTTTTCGACTATTTCGGAGATTGCTTTTAATGACTACGACATTATTTTGATTGACATCAACCTGACGAGTCTGTATCAAGATGATGGGCTGACCTTGGCACAAGAGATTATCGATAATGGTTGTTCTAGTAAGGTTGTGATTTTGACAGGTTACAGTAAAAAAATGTATGAACACCGAGCTAAAGTTATGGGGGCTTATGGCTTTCTGGACAAAAGTATGGACCCAGATGAGTTGGTGAAAAAACTGGAAAAGATTTATATAGGTGGTAAGGTTTTTTCAGATGAAGTGATGGTAGAGGTGCTAACACCACGAGAAATCGAGATACTAGAACTGGTTAGAAATGGCTTGACCATTGATGATGTCTGTGACAAGGTCTATGTGAGTAAACGTACAGTTTCCAATCATTTGGCCAATATCTTTTCAAAATTGGGAGTGACTAACAGGCAGGAGGCGATTCATATCGCTGAGCAGTTGGGTTATTTTCCACCAGATTAGAAAGCTGCAGAAGATGTAGCTTTTTTAATTTATTTACAAAAATTGCACATATTACTCATTCTAATAAACAGTAAATTTGATAATCTATTAGTAATTAAGGAGGAAATCATTATGTCTATGATATCTGAAAAATGGTTTGTATAAAAAAATTTATCAGACGGATTACTAATTTTGTAAGTTATATTGGCCACCTTCGGGTGGCATTTTTACTTCTGTGATACTTTTTTCAAGCTTTTTCTGGTATTCTTGACTTAGTTTTTATAGAAAGAAGGTCTAAGATGTTAAATAAAGTCAAAACTAAAGTCTTAATTAGTGTTGGAACAGTAGCTGCAACTAGCTTTATTCTCATGATGGGATATACTGCTGGTCAACATTCTACTGCTAAACAAAGTCGCAAAGAGATTGAATTGGCCGCAGCTAAACTTGTAGAGGATAAACAAGGAGAAGATAAAGCCAGCATTTTGTCATCAGATACTGTATTAGTACCCCAAATTCAAGAGAAAATTCGTCAGATAGCATCTCCAATAGATGCTGCTTTGGAGGGACGCAATCGACAAAATCCCTTGAGACCAGATTGGGAAGAGATTAAAGATGAGGTGATGCTTCAGGCCCTTCGAATGAAATTTAGCCAGAATCCCGAAATCGCCAAAGAATTGCTGGCGACAGGAGATGCCATCATCATCGAAAATACGCGAAACGACGCTTACTGGGCTGATGAGGGAGATGGCTCTGGGAAGAACAAGTTAGGCCTTCTCTTAAAGCAAGTGCGGGAGGAGTTAAAAAACTCCACCTTGTAACCTCTCCTCTAGCTATTCCACCTATTTCATGCTAGAATAAAGAAAAACACATTTGGAGGCATTATGAATCAGACAGTGACTTATTTGCAGGAATTGACAGCCATTCCTTCCCCGACCGGTTTTACACGGGAGATCGCAGACTATTTGGTCAAAACCATTGAAGGCTTTGGGTATGAGGTAACTCGGACTGCTAAGGGAGGCGTGAATGTGACCGTTCCTGGTGTGATCACAGACAAGCAACGCTACGTCACAGCCCATGTGGACACCTTGGGGGCTATTGTCCGCGCTGTGAAAGCAGATGGTCGGCTCAAGCTAGACCGTATCGGTGGTTTCCCTTGGAATATGATTGAAGGGGAAAACTGTACAGTCCATGTGGCTAATACAGGAAAGACCCATTCTGGTACGATTTTGGTCCATCAGACTTCTTGCCATGTTTACAAGGATGCAGGGACTGTCGAGCGGACCCAGGATAATATGGAAGTCCGTCTGGATGAAAAAGTAACTAACGAAAAAGAAACCCGTGCTCTTGGTATTGAAGTAGGTGATTTTGTCAGCTTTGATCCCCGGACCATTGTGACAGACACCGGCTTTATCAAATCTCGTCACTTAGATGACAAGGTGAGTGCAGCGATTCTCTTGAATCTTCTGCGCGTCTACAAGGAAGAGAATATTCAATTGCCAGTAACGACTACCTTTGCCTTTTCAGTCTTTGAAGAAGTGGGGCATGGAGCTAATTCTAGTATCCCGTCTGAAGTGGTAGAGTACTTGGCAGTGGATATGGGGGCTATGGGAGATGACCAAGCGACGGATGAATACACGGTATCCATCTGTGTCAAAGATGCTTCAGGACCGTATCACTACGAATTCCGTCAGCATTTGGTAGCCTTGGCAAAAGCTCAAGAAATCCCTTATAAGTTGGATATCTATCCTTTCTATGGATCAGATGCCTCTGCAGCCATGAGCGCAGGAGCAGAAGTCAAACATGCCCTCCTCGGAGCAGGTATCGAATCTAGCCACTCATATGAGCGGACTCACTTGGATTCTGTAGTCGCAACAGAGCGCATGGTCGATGCCTACCTCAAGAGCGACTTGGTAGAGTAAAATTGGAACTACTTTTGTGAACTAGTTTTAGAAAGAAAAAAAATATTTTTTCTTAGAAAATAATATAAGAATTCTTTTTATAAAATATCCAGTTCTTATAGTTTTTCAAATCAAAACTGAGACTTTCCGCCGTGAGAAAAGTGCTTGAAATAGAATCATTTCAAGCACTCGGGAGTTTTGAAACTTTAGGTTCAAAACTAAGTCATGGAACTTCGAAGAAGTTCGCTGACGTCCGTACTCACCTAAGGAAAGTCTCAAATAAGTTTTAAGCTTAAAGTAACAACTACTCTCCGGAGTAGTTTTTTTTCATAATACAAAAATTTTCTGAAAATTCCTTTTCTTCTGAAAACCTTTGTGGTATAATCTTAAAATAAACTTAAAATTTCTTGAGGAGATTTACATGAAAAAAAGAAATGTCATTGCACTTGCGGGAGTTGCCCTCCTTTCAGCAGGTATCCTAGCAGCTTGTTCGGGTGGTTCTAAATCATCTAGCTCAAGCAACGGTCAAAAATTCTCATATGTCTATGAGACTGAGCCAGAAAACCTAAACTATATCACATCTGGTAAAGCAGCAACCCACGATATCACTGGAAACTTGATTGATGGTTTGTTTGAAAATGATAAATACGGGAACTTGATTCCATCTCTTGCAAAAGACTGGACAGTTTCGCAAGATGGCTTGACTTATACTTATAAACTTCGTGATGATGCCAAATGGTATGATTCAGAAGGCGAAGAGTATGCGGATGTAACAGCTAAAGATTTCGTCACAGGGATCAAATATGCGGCTGATAACAAATCAGAAATGCTCTACATCATCCAAGATTCTATCAAAGGCTTGAATGACTACGTCAGTGGTAAAAATAAAGATTTCTCAGCTGTAGGAGTAAAAGCAGTTGATGATCATACCCTTCAAATTACTTTGAACCAACCAGAATCTTACTGGAACTCTAAATTGACTCTTGGGATCACTTTCCCTGTCAACGAAAAATTCGTGAAATCAAAAGGAGATAAATTCGCCCAAGCAAGTGACACCAGCTCCCTTCTTTACAATGGCCCTTACATCTTGAAGAGCTTTACTTCAAAATCTTCTATCGAAATGACCAAGAATGAAAATTACTGGGATAAAGACAAGGTCTACATCTCAGATGTGAAATTGGAATTCTACGATGGACAAGACCAAAGTAAATTGGCCAAATCATTCGGTGAAAATGCTCTTAGCTTGGCCAAACTCTTCCCAACTGGATCTGGTTACTCAGAGCAAGCCAAAGAATTCAAAGACGAAATCACCTACACTCCTCAAGATGCTGCTTCTTATGTCATTGGTACCAACATTGACCGTCAATCTTACAAACACACAGCTAAGAAGACCGATGAAGAAAAACAATCTACTAAGAAAGCTCTCTTGAACAAGGACTTCCGTCAAGCGATCAGCTTTGCCTTCAACCGTGAAGCGTATGCTGCTCAATTGAACGGAAAAGACGGAGCAAGCAAGATCATCCGTAACCTCTACATTCCACCAACATTTGTCCAAGCTAATGGCAAGACCTTTGGTGAAATGGTGAAAACTCAATTGGATACCTACGGAGATGAGTGGAAATCTACTAAACTAGACGATGGTCAAAATGGTCTCTTCGATGCTAAGAAAGCGAAGGAAGAGTTTGCAAAAGCGAAGACTGCCTTGGAAGCAGAAGGTGTGAAATTCCCAATTCACATCGATATGCCTGTAGACCAAACCACACCATCAAGAGTTCAACGGGTACAATCCTTCAAACAATCTGTTGAAGAAGCACTTGGTAAAGAAAATATCGTCATCGATATCCAAATGCTTTCGAAAGAAGACCTTCAAAATGTGACCCTCTTTGCGCCAAATGCGGCTGGCGAAGACTGGGATCTCTCTGATAATGTTGGATGGAGCCCTGACTACCAAGACCCATCAACTTACATGGATATCTTGAAAGCTTCATCTGGTGAAAATACTAAGACTTTCCTTGGATTTGACCCAAGTGAAAACAATGAAGCAGCTAAAAAAGTTGGTCTGTACGACTTTGAAAAGATGATCAAAGATGCTGGTGCAGAAACACAAGACGTCAACAAACGCTATGAAAAATATGCGGCAGCGCAAGCTTGGTTGACAGATAGTGCCCTTGTGATGCCAACTTCTTCATCAACTGGACGTCCATTCTTGACACGTATCGAACCATTCTCAGCTCCATTTGCATGGACTGGTGGTAAAGGAAAAGACCACGTGATCTACAAAGGAATGAAACTCCAAGATAAAGCTGTGACAACTGCTGACTACAACAAAGCCCTTGAAAAATGGCAAAAAGAACAAGCAGAGTCAAACAAGAAAGCACAAGAAGATCTTAAGAAACACGTCAAATAAGGATCGATAACCGAGGCTGATGCCTCGGTTTTTTTTGGATCAGATGAACATCTGTTTGATCTAAAAGCGCTTACATAGTATAATAGGAGTGTTGATTACAAAAAGTGAGGAGATTGACATGAAAAAGAAAACAATGGTTTCCATTGTCGCATCAAGTTTATTGATCGCACCGATGGTCTTGCATCAAGTAGCATCAGCAGATGAGCAAACGGAAGAGCTAGCCCCATCGACAGAAGTGGTCCATGCTCCATCTACTGAAGCAAGACCGACAACAAGTGACGCAAGCACTGTCACTAGTGAAGAAGCTGCAAGTTCAAATGAGGGATCGCTGGATCGGACAGCAGTTGCCAATCAAGCAAACCCTGCTACAGAAGAACACACAAGACAAAGTGAGCCTACGGTCCCAGTGGCAACTCCAGCAGTAACAAACAGGGAAGCAGCCCCTCAATCTGCTCCTCCTTCAGAAGCTCCGGTAACAGCTCAGGATTTGGCAAAGGTTACAGGTAGCACCCTTGCAGCGGATCAGGCCTCTAAAGAGTTGACGGTCCAAGATGCTGTTAATGGCTTGCTTCAATGGGCAGCAACGGATCCTAGCCAATTGGGTCAAAGCCAAGCAGATCGCGAACGCTTTGCCAAGAGTTTAGGCTTGATTGAAAAGTCAGAAGATCTAAGCCGTAAGGTTAGTCAGCCAGAATTGGCCAAGATGTATGAAACAGCTAAGAAACTCTACGATGCCTATCGTGCTGAAAAGAAACGTCCGCTCTTTTTAAATGGTCGGGCCCAGCCGATTTTCCCTTATACAACGGGAGAAAAAGAAGACCAAGACTACAAATATGAAGACAGCCAAATTGTACGCTTCCCAGTCTATGTCGAAACGGACTACGATACCGATGCAGATGGCAAGCCTGACTTAGTCAAAGCCATTGTTCAATTACCAAAAGCCGTAGCACAAGGCGATTTTAAGGCAGCCACTATTCTCGAAGCGCGCCCTTACGTAGCGGGGACGCTCGATGAAAACTACGTGACCCTTGAAAGTTTGGGGCTTCCAACGGACGGTAGCTATGACATGAAGAAACTGCACAGCCAACCTGCAAAGAGACAGCCAGTAAGCAGTGAAACAACAGTAGAAGCAGCCAAAAAAGCCAAGGCATCGGATTGGTATTACTACAGTCCCTACGAGTATATCTATGACTACGAAGATCTGAACTGGTACGACTATTTCTTGGTCAGGGGCTATGCCTTTATCTCCAGCGCTGGACTTGGTACCAAGGGATCAGAAGGATTTAACACGACGGGATCCGATCTCGAAATCAATGCCTTTAAGAATATCATCGAATGGGTTAATGGCAAACGCAAGGCCTACACCGATAAGACTAGCAATGTTGAAATCAAGGCAGACTGGGCAACAGGCAATGTCGCTATGACAGGTCTCTCCTGGGCTGGAACCACGACCTTTGGTGTGGCAGCGACAGGCGTAGAAGGCCTAAAGACCATCGTTCCAGCAGCAGGGATTGCCTCATGGTATGATTATTTCAATAGCCAAGGTACCCAGTTTGGTAACGCCCCTTATAGTGACCTTTCATGGCTCTCCCTTTACGTTAGCACACGGATGCTGGACCAAGACGACTGGGCAGGTATTTGGCAAAACTATTCTAACTACATCAACCAACTGAACAAGGACCAGTACGCCCATGATCGTAACTACAGCGATGTCTGGAAGGAGCGGGATTATACCCTTCATCCAGAAAATCTCAAGACCAGCGCCCTGATCGTCCATGGCTTGAATGATGACAATGTCAAGACCAAACACTTTGAACTCATGTACGATGCCCTCAAGAAAGCAGGACAAGATGTCAAGCTCTATCTCCACCAAGGAGATCACGTCTATCCAGCGGCTATGTCACGAGGATACGGCATCACCGCCAATGGTCAGGACTTTTATGACCTGCTCAATACCTGGCTGACCCATTACCTCTACGGTGTGGACAATCACGTCGAAAGTTTGCCAGCGGTTCTAGCTCAAAACAACTATGATCCAAGCAAGTGGACCAGCTATGATAACTGGAAGAGCAGTCAACGTCTCTTCTTGAATGCAAGCTCGAAACGGCTAGAAGAAACCATTTCTAGTGATTATGCGGCTGCAGGTGTTGAGATCGCTAACCGTAATGAAACAGTCAGCAAAGCCTCCTCTAAGGCCAATCTGACCTTTGTTTCTGATGTTACTGAGGACACTACGATCAAGGGCCACATCCCCGTTCATTTCAAGGCAGCTCTTGCCAAAGGTCAAGGAAAGAATTTCCAAATCAACGCCCTCTTGGTAGACGTGGCAGATGCGGACTTTGACGTGGTAGGAAATGGTAGCGTCAAGCAAGATAAAACAGCAGACGGTTTCTGGATGGGAAGCAATTTAAGTAACCTATCTGTTGCCGAATACGAAACCATCAAGACCAAGTACAAGGTGATTGCGAAAGGTTGGATCAACCTTGCGAATCCTGAGTCTGGCTACGATTCAGCAAGCTCACGAGCTAGCATCGAGCCTAAAGTGGGAGAATACCACGATTACACGGTTTATCTCCAACCAAATCTCTATACGGTTAAGAAAGGTCACAAGTTAGCGCTTGTTTTCAACACCTATGACCCATCAGATTTAACGGTGGAGCATCCATATGAAGTGACCTTCAAGACAGACTCTATCCAGGCGGCGATTCCAATTGTCGAAAAGACCCGCGCTCAAAAGGCAGCCTATGTACCAAGTGCAACAGATACTGACTATGCGAAATTGCCAGAAATAGAAGGAGCTGCTCTAGTCGCTCCAGAAGTGCACTACAAGGAAGAATATACGCTTCCAACTCCAGAACACCTTGTCCAACCAAGCCAAACTCTTCCTGAAAAAGCAGAGCAGATGCAAATAGGATCAGCAAGACAAGAGCTCTCTCTTCATACACTAGCTGTATCTTATGGACCTCAATTTGTTTCACAAGGATTGGCAGAAGATCCTCAAGCTGCAACTCTTGTAGTGGGAGGAGAGAAAGCAGATCATACGCTTCCTCAAACAGGGAGCAAAGACCATTCTCTGGGTCTCTTAGGGGTGATCAGCCTTACAGCTTCTAGTCTCATCTTTTGGCGCAAAAAGAGAGAAGATGTCTAAGGACTCCCCGTAGCAAATATTTCTAAAATGACATCTTTTAGTGTAAAATAAAAGTAGAAATGCAGAATCAGTAGTCACTACTGAAAAAGGAGGAAATATGGCACACATAATCACAGATGCAACTTTTGAACAAGAAACCAGCCAAGGCCTTGTCTTGATTGACTTTTGGGCAACTTGGTGCGGTCCATGCCGCATGCAAGCTCCAATCTTGGATCAGTTGGCAGAAGAAGTACATGAAGATGATTTGAAAATCTGTAAGATGGATGTCGATGAAAATCCAAATACAGCGCGTCAATTCGGTATCATGTCGATTCCAACTCTTCTCTTTAAAAAAGATGGACAAGTTGTCAAACAAGTGGCTGGAGTTCATACGAAAGCCCAATTGAAAGAAATCATTGCAGAATTGAGCTAAAAAGAAGACTCGTTTTCCAAACCGGAAAACGAGTTTTTTTGATGCTCTTTATTTCTTTCAAATAGACGCGATACCCATTGACAGCGCTTTCTTATAATGCTAAAATGAAGCTGTATTTCCTATAAAATTTTTACAGGAAAAAATTCTCCTAGGAAGGTGTAGATCCTAGGAGAAAATTACATATAAAGGTTATTGCCCCTCTTTATCTTGGGCTACCCAGACACTGACGGAGCGCTCTGCCACTGGGAATTCAGCAGTACCGTCTTCTTGGACTTGGACGGTTTCGCTACAATTTTCTAGTACATCATAGTAGGTGAGGCCTGCGTAGGATGAGCCGATCTCCATGACTTTTGTAGCAGCTTGGTTATTGGAAATCAAGCAGGCGATTGGTGCTGATTCTTCTGAACCTGAACGTGTCCAACCGATGCAATTAGGATCATCGAAGTAGTCCGTTTCTTCCCCATAGGCCAGATCTTTACGAACCCATAAGAGTCGATCGAGGACCCCTTGGAAACTTTCTTGCGCAAATTGGCCCTCGATACCGTAGTAGTCTCCATAGAAGACACAAGGCAAACCAGCTTCACGAAGTAAGATCAAGGCATAGGCTGCAGGCTTAAACCATTCTTGGATGGTAGATTCCAAGGCTTGCCCTCGTTGGGTATCATGGTTGTCCACAAAGGTTACGGCCTGTTCAGGATGATTGAGCGCTAGTGTTCCGTCAAAAATAGTTCGAAGGTCGAAATTTTCACCTTCTTGACTAGCTCGGAAGAGATTTTGGTGGAGGGCCACATCAATCAAGTCGTATAAGTAGTCAATGCTTTCCAAGTACTCATCGTTGGTTTCTGTGTCCCCATTCCAAAATTCACCAAAGACGTAGAAATCTTCACCATATTTTTTGGTGATATTGTGGATGAAATTCTTCATAAAGAAGGAGTCAATGTGTTTGACTGCATCCAGACGGAAGCCCTCAACCCCTGTTGTTTCGATAAACCATTCAGCCCATTGGTCGAGATTTTCTACAACCTCGGGATGTTTGAAATCGATATCGGCGTACATGAGGTAATCGTAGTTTCCGTTTTCCTTGTCAACCAGATCTCCATGGGCCCAACCTTTGTTGTCCCCTTGGATTTGGTAGATCCCACTTTTATTACGTGAAGCATCGTAGTCCGTACCGGTGAAGTGGTACCAATGCCAGTGGAAGTCATTATAGGCGCCATTTCGGCCATCAAAGGTGAATTTGGTCCATCCTTGAATGGTGAAAGGTTCGGTAAGGATCTTGTTTCGATCCATCGGATCGACCTCAACGACCTCGAATTCTTCTAAGCCATCTGCAGCAGCTTTGTGGTTAAGAACGACATCGGCCATTGGTTGAATCCCTGCATCTTTGAGGGCTTGAATGGCTTGAAGATAATCGTCTTTGAAACCGTATTTGGTACGAACCGTTCCTTTTTGATCGAACTCGCCCAAATCAAAGAGGTCATAGACTCCGTACCCAACGTCATTGTTAGATGTAGCTTTAAAGGCAGGTGGCATCCAGACTTTACGAATACCCAAGTCTGCTAAGTGTTGCGCATCTTCAGCAAGACGCGTCCAGTGGTTCCCATCAGCGGGCAAAGACCACTCAAAATATTGCATTAAGGTTTGATTTTCCATTTTTATTTCTTCTTTCATGTGAATGTCCCTATTTTACCAAAAATAGTTGGATGGGACAAACGTTTGCGCTGGAAGCAAGCCCTTTCTAGAAAAGAAATCGCATACATGAAAGAAATGAAGTGAGAATATAAAAAGTAGCATTTTATTTACGTAGAAATATCAGTCTGGTACATTTATTTCTATTCATTTTATAGTTTGATCATATCAAAGGAGGATTGGTTTGAAAGTGAAAACCACCAATAGAGAGAGCATCGAAACGATTTTTACTGAAGCCTTGGCAATCCCGAGCTTTACCAACACTGAGACCGAGCAAGGGATCGAAGCCTACCTGGATCAACGGATTGCCCAGATCCCTTATTTCAAGGAACATCCGGACCATTTTGGGCGCTACCAGGTGCCACAGGATCACTTGCATCGGTCGGTCAATTGGGCCTTGGTTGATAAGGGCAAGAAAAAAACAGTGATCCTTTTCCACCACCATGATACAGTCGATTTAGAAGACTATGGAAACTTGTCGGAAATCGCACTCGATTCTGATAAAGTAGCAGAAGCCTTGAAAACACTGGATAGACGTCCAGATATGCAGGAAGATTTAGCTTCTGGGGATTGGAAATTTGGCAGAGGATCTTGTGATATGAAAGCAGCCCTAGCCCTTCAATTGGGGGTTCTGGAAGCCTATGCAGCAGACCCCTCAGAAGGTCAGGTCAATTTGCTCTATCTCTCTGTTGGAGACGAGGAATCCTATTCACGTGGGATGCGTGGAGCCTTGGGTCTCCTTACAGATTTGCAGGAAAATTTTGATCTGAATTATGTATTAGCAGTGGATTCAGAGCCCTTTGAATCGGAAGTAGGAAAAGAAAAGGTCCTTCACATTGGCACAGTCGGCAAACTCATGCCAGTCGTTGTGGCGCAAGGCGTCTTGTCTCATATGAAGGAGCCCCTTAAAGGGATTAATGCCTTGTCGCTCCTAGTAGCCATTGCAAGCCAGCTGGATCTTCATCCCGATCTGGCAGATCAGGCGTTGGGAGAAACGTCTCCCCTTCCTTCTTGGTCCTATCTCCGAGATTTGAAGGAGCAGTACGATGTATCGACCGTGCTTTATGCGGCTGGTTATTTCAGTGTGTTGCATTTGAAGAAAACACCCCAAGAGCTCTTGCAACGTATCTATGAGCTTAGTCAGGAGGCCTTGGACGCCTTTTACAAGAAGTATGAGCACTTGCAGGATCAGGCTGGCCAAGAACATATTATTGCAAGGCCAAGAGTCATCACTTATCAAGAACTAGAGGAACGTTGCCAAGCCTTAGAGGGCTACCAAGACTTTAGAGAAGCTTCTAATAAAAAAGCGGAGCAAGATTTTCGTAATGGGATCAGCTACCAGAGCCTTGCTATTCAGCAAATCCAGCGACTCCTTGAGTTTCTCGGAGATAAGGATCCTATGGTGGTCATCGGTTTTGCGCCCCCATATTATCCTTCCATGAACTGCCGCTTTTTAGACAATACCGATTTCAATATCGTGTCCCTCATCACTGATTACCGCGAGTATCTGGACACAAGAGGTTACCTCTTAAAAGTCGAAGAATACTTTATGGGGATTAACGACACCAGTTATTGTGCCTTGGAAAAGGATGTGGCTTCTTATCAAGTCGTCCTAGATAGCCTAGCCACACCAGCCCAGGTCTATGATCTGGATCTGGAAAAAATTGCCCAAATTCATATTCCAGCGGTCAATCTAGGCCCTTGGGGTAAAGAATTGCATAAGCGAGGAGAGCGGGTCTACAAAGAAGACTTCTTGGAGACTATTCCAAACTATCTGCTAGAATTGCTCTACCATTTCGATGATCGCTTATCAACAGAATAAGAAAAAACGGTCCCAATAAGGACCCATTAGGGAGTTAACATGATTACATTTCACGGAGTTACCAAAGATTACGATGGGCATATTGCCCTTAACCACTTGGATCTGACCATCGAAGACGGGCAAATTGTCGGCTTGATTGGCCATAACGGAGCTGGAAAGTCAACGACGATTAAGAGCCTGGTCAGTGTCATCACCCCAACCACTGGATCCATTGAAGTGGATGGTCAGGACCTCTATAGCCATCGACTGGCAATCAAAAAGAAGATCGGTTATGTGGCAGATTCGCCAGATCTTTTCTTGCGTCTCACAGCCAATGAATTCTGGGAGTTGGTTGCGACCTCTTATGATATGAGTCAGAAAGACTGCGATCAACGATTAGAGGAGCTTCTTAGGATCTTTGATTTTCAGAGCCACCGCTATGAAGTGATTGAATCCTTTTCACACGGGATGCGCCAGAAGGTCTTCGTTATTGCAGCCCTCTTGTCAGATCCAGATATCTGGGTCTTGGACGAACCAATGACCGGTTTGGACCCACAGGCTTCTTACGATTTAAAACAAATGATGCGCCAGCATGCGGATCGTGGCAAGACGGTTATTTTCTCTACCCACGTCTTAGAAGTGGCCGAACAACTCTGTGATAAAATCGCCATTCTCAAAAAGGGAAACCTTATTTTCTATGGGACGATCGAGGAATTGAAGGGTCAACATCCCGAACAAAGTTTGGAAAGTATCTATCTCAGTCTAGCGGGTCGGAAGGAAGAAGGTGGCGATCATGCGTCTTAAGATCATCCGGCAACTGGTCAATGTTAATATCATCTATGCCAGTCAGCCTACTCAGATCGCAAAATTACGTGCCAAACAGGCCAAAAAACCGGACGTCAAACTCAATGTCGCCCGCAAATCGGTGCTCAACTACCTCTTTTTAGGATTGGTCTATTTCGTCATATTTGGCTTGCTCTTTAGTATCTATGATTTTGTGAACCAACCAGCCTTCTTTGTCAATATGGTGGCCCTCTTTTCCTTGATGACCATTTCCCAAGGATTTATGAGCTTTTACAATGTCTTTTATGAAAGCAAGGACCTCCAGTTTTACCGGCCCTATGCCTTCTCAGATGCGGAAGTCATTGCTGGAAAGAGTATCTCGGTCATCCTGACCCTTCTCATGGCTATCCTTCCCTTGGTCAGCTATTTTCTGATCCTGCCTGTCCAAGCAGGCGGCTTCAATCCGTTAGGGATCCTGTTAGGCCTCTTTTGTGCCTTAATTCTCTTAGGCGTTCTCTTTTTAGCGACGATCATCCTATCCCATCTGATCACTAAGACCCTCTTTTTCAAAAAACACACGACCCTGGTCTCCAACATCATGGTCGGAATTGGTTCTCTTCTGAGTCTAGGAGCTTATCTCTATCTGAATCTAGTCCAGACCCATCGGTTAGAAGTGACAGGGGGCGCAGATATTCCCATTCTATTTCCACCTTTTATGGCCTTTCATCAGTTCATCCTCCATCCTTTTGATGGAGAAGCGATCCTTGGCCTTCTGGGCTGGATCCTGGTCCTTCTGGTCTTGATCGGCCTGGTTCGAAAAATTGTGATCCCGCAGTTCTATGATGCAGCCCTTGCAGTTGCGACCAACCAAACTGTTAAAGAGCGCGTGAAAGTGCTCCATGTTGGTCAGAAAGACTCCTTTAGACGATTTGTCATTCAGTATCATCGCAGACTCTTGAGCGATGGAACCCTTATGGTGCAAGTCCTCTTGATGATGAGTATTCTGCCTTATATTTTCCTCCTCAGTGGAGCAGCAGGAGCATCAAAAAATTTAGGAGGACTCAGTTCTTACTTGACGCCCCAGTATCTGGTGCCACTGACCCTTGTTGCCATCTTGATTGGTGTTTTCAATAGTTTTGGAGGCTTGACCAGTATCGGTATTTCGCTAGAGCGCGAAAACTTTGAGTACTTGAGATCGCTCCCTATTGATTTCAAACGCTATCTTTTCATGAAGTTTTGGTTGCTCTATCTGGTGCAATCCATCCTTCCTGTCATTCTTCTAGTTGGCGTTTGTTTCTATTTTGGCGTCCATCCCTTGGCTATCCTAGCCATGTTGCTGATCTGGATCGTAACCACCATTCCGATCTGTATTCGAGACTATGTCAAAGATTTTCAGAACTTTAGCACCAATTGGACCAATATCACGGAGTTGATGACCCGTCATCGTGGGAATGCAGTTCTTCAGTCTATTCTCTTGATTGTCTTTCTCTTTGTGATGTTTCTCTTGATTATTGTCAGCTTCATTTGGACCTATCATTCCGTCAGCACCCTGCTGGCTGTGATCCTTTATAGTGTCATCCTGTTAATCGGAGCTGGGATCAGTTATACCATCTACCGCAAAAAAATCCGCACTCTCTACCAAGAGATCGGAGAATAAAAAGAGAGAGTGGGACAGAAATCGGTCATTCATTAGAATTCGATTTCTTTGTCCCGCCTCCGCACAGTTGAGTAGGGCTGTAAAAGCTGATGAAATCAGCGTAGTAGAGCCCACTCAACCACTGCGTCTTGCTCGACAATCCAAAAACAATAAAGAGGCTAGGACTTTTGTCCTAGCCTCTTTTTAGTGGTAACTTAAATTTCATAGCCCATGAGGAGGCCGCCTTCTTCGGCGTAGAAACTACAAAGTCCAGAAGTAGGAAGGACTTCAATCATTGCACGGGCAAATTTTTCACGGACCAATTCAGAGAATTGCTCGATAAACTTTTCATTGTTGCGGTGGGCGATGGTGATATGTCCACCATTATAGCCTGCCTTGATTAATTCATCAAAAGCAGCCTTGATCGCTTTCTTTTGGCCCCGTGCTTTTTGGAGTAGCTCAAGAGTACCCGTCTTACTAGCTTCCCCAACCATACGGATATTGAGGAGCCCGACAACTGTCCCGATCAATTTGCTGAGACGCCCATTTTTGACCAGATTATCAACCTTGGCCAAAACAAAGAGCAACTTCGTCTTAGACTGGTAGGTCGTGATCACATCGACCACTTGATCAAAATCGAGGCCTTCAGCGACCAACTGATTGAGCTTGCGAACGATCAGGTCCACCTCACCCCCAGCTGACAAGCTATTAATGACGTGGATATTGGTATTCGGATGCTCTTCTAGATAAATCTTCTTGGCCACCTCAGCACTATTGTAGCTACCTGAAAGGGTTCCAGTGATGGTCACAACGACAATATTTTCAGCCCCTTCAAAAGACTTCATGTAGTCATCAGGACTCGGACAGGCAGACTTAGAAGCTGTCGTAGTCGCATACATCTTCTCCATCATCTGATCTATATTGAGTTGGGCGTCATCTGTGTAGATAGTCTCTCCCACTTGGATGGTCAATGGGACACTGACAAACTCCGTATCCGGTGCCAGATTGTCCAAAGAGCGGTAGTCACAGCCTGAATCCGCAATAATTTTCCATTTCATCAGTTCATACCTCATAATTGTATAAAAATGTACATTGACAAGTAGTATGTCTTCTTTTACAATTATATCATGAAGTACAATGCTATCCAAGCAGATATCATCAGGTGAGACAGATAGAAAGTAAATGTTATGGCAGAAAGAAAAATATCCGAGAAATCCTTGGAAAATCTCAAACGATTTAACCGAGAAAACAATGCGATTACACGAGAATCCATCGAAATCTCTCTCCTGCAATTGCTGGAGAAAAAAGATCTAAAAAAGATCACTATCTCTGAGCTGGTTCAGCGTGCCGGTGTCTCTCGCGCGGCCTTTTACCGAAATTATGACTCCAAGGAAGAGATTCTAGAGTCCATCTTTCAATCTAGTATCGCAAAGATTACCAAGTCTTTAGATGGCTATAACCTTAAGACAGACCTCTACCAAGTCTGGGTCTACCTCTTTAAGGAAGTCAAGAAGGAAGCCAAGATAATTAGTCTAGCCATTGATTACAATTTCGAACGGCTCTTGACCAAGGCAGTCTATGACTTTTTAGAAAAACGAAATGGCAGCTCCTCGAATGGCGCTGGTAGCTACCTCAATTCCTTCTGGAGCTCAGCCATTGTCTCTGTCATCTCCAAATGGATTAAGGATGGCATGAAGATCCCCGCTGAGAAGATCGCGACCCTAGGGCTCCCCCTCTTTCCACAAAAGAAGAAGTAATCACCACCGAGAGGTGGTTTTTTTCTTGCAACTATTTCCAACTAGTGAGGAAGTTGCCCCAGTCGAAAAATTTCGGTATCATGGTAGGAGTTGACTACGAGCGTGGAGGTTGAAATGAAACGAGTGAAAAAGAAAGTAGTAGGATTGCTAGTCCTTTTAGTAAGTATAGGATCTTTCTACTTGTTGAAGCAAGTTCAAAAGCATGGAAAAACGAGTCAGCAAGAAACCAAGCAGAAATATATTGATGCGAAAACTGAGAAACCTACAATTCATCTTTTTGATGATAATAAATTTGTATTTGTTGCTCAAAAAGATGGGATAGGTGGGATAGCATTCGGTCAAGATTATATTTCGGTCTTGGATGTCCATCAAAAAGAGATCAATCAAAGTATGATTGATAGAGAGAAAAATGGTTCACCTAAAATTGCAAAAGATGAGTATTTTAATATTATTTCTTATGATTTGAATGCGTCTGGCTTTCCAGGTAAAAAGACGGAAGTATATCAATTATTAGGGAAAAAAGAGTATCGAGGCGCGTACGATATCAGTCAGTATTATGCAGATAACAAGGATTACATACCGGTAACTTTGTATAAAGTTGGAAATAATGATAGTAGAAAAATCATAGTTGATATTACGAATCAAAAAATTGAAGATCTTGAAAATTTTGAGGATTATGGAAAATCAACTTTTTCTGCCGCTGAGCAGGAATTGTCAAAGGGGAATGTATATAATAACATTCGACAAGCTATGAAAGAGAAGTACCATTTGAAATTCACAGCTGGTTATATTGATACCTTACTTTCAAAAGAAGATCGTGAAAAGATAGATATTTCCAATACAAATTTTGCACAAGACTATCCGGAAATGGCTAAGGATATAAAGAATTTAGCTCGTTTATATATGAGACCTAAACAGTACTCAACCAAAGAGTGGTTTGATAGAGTTCTTCATTGGTTTGCACCAAAGGGGCAGGATGTGTTAGAGGTCTATGCGACGGATCCAAATACTGGTGAGAAAACACAAATAAAATCCTACGATGAATTGCAGGCTTGGTCTTCTAATCATCCAGACTAGAAAGGGTTAGAAACAATTTGAAAAGAAAAAGTGTTCTAGTAACACTAGTACTAGTAACTTTGTTGCTGATTTGGACGATTGTAAGTCAAAGTTCTTATCAAAGCAAAATCAAATGAGGTTGATAGGAGACTCATCATATCTAATAATTAATAATAACGAAGGAGATTTATGGTTAAAGATTATAAAGAACTAAGAAGACGCTATAATATTCCAGTGATAGTCCTATTGGTCATTCTAGCCTTACCGTTTTTATATATCGTGCAAGTGACCCAAAGTAAAAGGATCGCGACCATTTGTTTTATGATTTACTTACTGATGGAGCTGATTCTAGTTATCATTAAAGATACTCTTTTAGTCAAAAAGTTGAATAGTCTTATCTACGAGGATATCAATCTTGACTTGATGGCAAGCTATATTCTGAACCAAAAAGGAAAGAGTATCAAAACTATTAAAGCGCGTGTACAGATTACCACTATTTTCTATTTCTATAGGATTGGTGACTTTGGATCCATTGAAGCAGTTGTAGACGAACTCAAAAAGAATCAAAAGTTTACAGATGTTGAACAAGTAAAATTAAACGAAATTCTATTGAATGCAAACTTATTTTCTAGACCTGATTTGAAGGAAGATGAGTTCGAGGAATTGCTCTCTGACTATTTAGCAGATTATGAACCACTCAAGATGGCATACAGAGCTCGCTATGATCTACTGGTCAAAAAAGAGCCCAATGATGCTGTTCTAAAGGAAGTGACAAACAACAAGTTCTCTCAATTGGAATCTATGTATCTGAAGGCAGTCAATGAATATCTCAAAGGGAATAGAAATAAGGCAATGGAGCTATTTCGTACCATTGCGAAAGAAGATGAGAGATTGTATCTGGTCCGAATGGCTCAGGCCTATCTAGATAGTGAAAACTCAGGAGAAAAGAGTGTTTCGCTTGATGCAAGACAAGAAGAAGTCACTTTGAAATTATTGCGAATGAAGCTGGTAGAAGTCAAACCAGCTAAATCAACTAAATCCACAAAAGGACTCGCTTTTTTCAAAGGCTGGAAAATCGCTTTACTGTTAATTCCTCCGTTTTTATTGTATGCGATGGTCTTAGTTGTAATAGCCGTCGTCAAAAAAATAGGGTCATTCGTTCTCTCGAAATCTGGAAAATAGATAATTGGACTGAGTAAAATATTGAAATTAATTTTTATAAAAGACTCATTTGAAAGGAAGATATGCTAAATAGACTATTGAAAAGCCCTATTTTAAGTTGTTCAATTATATTTGTTATCTGTTCAGTAGCAAGGCTATTCGAATACTTCTATATGAGGACAGATGAAACTTTTTTATCGGAGAATTTTCTACACAAGATTTTTGGAATACTTTTTTTGTGGGGAATTCTTTCAATTAGCAAATTAAGATGGATGGATATTGGTTTTACACCTAATGGAATTGTAAGAGGTATAGGAAATGGCCTGCTTTTTGGCTTAGTATGCTCCATCTTTGCATATACAGTTGAGTGTATTGTTCTCTTGTTTCTTCATGGCAATGTTCACTTATCATTTTATGCGAGTGGTTTCTCTTTAACTGATGAAAAAGGAACACAAGCAGGTATTTTGTTTATCTTGTTAAGTGTCTTATTTAACCTGATAAACGTGTGGATGGAAGAAGGAGTTTTTCGTGGCCTTTTCACAAAAATTCTTGAAGGGATTTCTTACCGCAAGAGTCTATTCTTTATAGCCTTCCTATTTGGAATATGGCATTTGGCAATGCCCTTAAGAGATTATCTTCAAGAAGAATCGTCACTCTTAAATCTTATTGTTATGGGAATTGGCTATGTTATCCTAGCGGGAATGATGAGTATCAAATGGTCTTTACTTTACAAAATGACAGGTTCCTTGTGGCTAGGACTAGGAGATCATCTTTTCAACAATCTTGCTTCAAATCTGGTTCATGTTGTCTCAAATTCTGAATCAGATAGCTTGCAGATAGTGAGAATTATTCTTTGGCAGTTGTTGTCATTTGCAATTGTTTTGAGCATTTATAAAAGAAAGTCGAAGGCTATAGCGAATCAATAATGAAGCTCTTTTAAGAATTTTTGAATCCTATTACAGTTTATGAATCAACGATTAAAAAATTTTTTATAAGGAACTCTAACAAAAAGCCCCTGTCTGAAAACGATGATCTCAGACAGGGGGCTTTCTTTATTCTTGGATCATGGCTAGGAGGTCCTCTCCTGTAGTGGTTGGAAGGATCCGGACTCGTTTGAGGGAATAGAGTCCATCAGCGGAGCTGGCTAGTCCATTTTTAGTGGTGAGGCCAAGTTTGTAGTCAGCTTTCTTGGCTTGGTCGATCGTGACCTGGCTGTAGCGACCAGATGGGTAGACGATAACGCTAGTATTTTGATCCAGCACCTTATCCAGCAGGCGTTTAGAAGCGACCAGCTCATTCTTTTGGGTCTCAAGACTGGAATTGGCTAGGTCTGGATGATTGACCGTATGGCTTTCAAAGGTCAAGCCAGCTTTTTTCATCTCTTTGATTTGGTCAAAGGTCAGGACATTTTCTTTTTCCTTTTGGGTAAAGTCCGTGATGATATTGTTAGTGGCGGTCATCTTGTATTTCTTAAGAAGCGGATAGACGATGGTATAGAAATCCTCGACACCATCATCAAAGGTCAGCCAGACATATTTCTTTCCTTTGGGGACTTCATTTTTAGCGAGGATGCGATAGGCTTCCTCTGGCGTCAATGTGTAGTAACCCGCATTTTTCAGGGCCTTTAGTTGGCTTTCAAAGGTTTCTGGATCGACAATCAGATTGGCATTGGCAGCTTCAGACTCGGCCATATTGTGCACGGAGTGGTACATGAGGATGGGCAGTTTGACCGGTTTTTTCACTCGGGTCCACTCGATAGAGGAACTGTGTTCATCTAGCGAGCGCGTCATGGCAGTGCCGCTGGTATTTCCATCACTCGGCTGAGTGATCCGCTTGATTAGAAGAAAGCTACAAATAAAGATACAGACCAAGAGGAGTGCATTGATTCCAAGTAGGACTTTGATTTTTTTAGGTACTCTTCGTTTACTCATAGTGTCACCGCTTTCATTATTTTCTTTATTGTACCACAAATTCTATGTTCTTTTCCAGAACTTGCTACAGGCAGATCTTGTCATGAAAATTCAGAATTTTTAAGGCAATTGGCTGTCAAACGCTCAAGTTTTTGTTATAATGGAGCTACTATATAAAATTCAAGGAGTCAATAGGATGTCTGTTAAGATTGCCTTACTAGGATTTGGTACTGTTGCAAGTGGCGTACCATTTTTATTAAAAGAAAACCATGAAAAAATCACCCAGGCAGCTCAAGATGAAATCGAGATCGCCAAGGTCTTGGTTCGAGATGATGCTGAGAAGGAAAAATTACAAGCTGCTGGTCATGACTACAACTTTGTGACCAATGTCGATGAGATCATTGAAGACAAGGACATTGCCATCGTGGTTGAATTGATGGGTCGTATCGAGCCAGCTAAGACCTTTATCACCCGTGCTCTTGAAGCTGGTAAGCATGTGGTTTCTGCTAACAAAGACCTTCTTGCCGTTCATGGAAGCGAGTTGCTAGAGATTGCTCAAAAACACAAAGTGGCCCTTTATTATGAAGCTGCCGTAGCTGGTGGGATCCCAATCCTTCGGACCTTGGTCAATTCCCTTGCTTCTGACAAGGTGACCAAGGTTCTTGGTGTGGTCAATGGAACATCTAACTTCATGATGACCAAAATGGTCGAAGAAGGCTGGACTTATGAAGATGCTTTAGCAGAAGCGCAACGCTTAGGTTACGCTGAAAGTGATCCAACCAATGACGTCGAAGGGATCGATGCTGCCTACAAGATGGTGATCTTGAGCCAATTTGCCTTTGGGATGAACATCCAATTTGATCAAGTGGGTCACAAAGGGATCAGCCAGATCACTCCTCAAGATGTCTCAGTCGCTCAAAGCCTTGGATATGTCATCAAGCTTGTCGGATCCATTGTTGAAACAGAGTCAGGGATTGCAGCAGAAGTGACACCAACCTTCCTTCCAAAACAACACCCACTTGCTGGCGTGAACGACGTTATGAATGCGGTCTATGTGGAATCCATCGGTATTGGTGAGTCTATGTACTACGGACCAGGTGCTGGCCAAAAACCAACAGCGACAAGTGTCGTAGCTGATATTGTGCGCATTGTCCGTCGTCTAAAAGAAGGAACGATCGGTAAAGCCTTCAATGAATACAGCCGCCCTCTTCAATTGGCTAAGCCAGAAGACGTGAAAAATAACTATTATTTCTCAATCAAGGCACCAGATGCGACTGGTCAAATCTTGCGTCTTGCGGAAATCTTTAATGCAGAAGGAGCTTCCTTCAAGCAAATCCTCCAAGAAGACTCAGATGGTCAATTTGCAAGTGTCGTCATCATTACCCACCAAGTCAACCAAACACAATTCAAGAACTTGGTTGAAAAATTGGATTCAGAGGCGAATTTCGAACTTTTGAATACCTTTAAAGTCTTGGGAGAATAAGCATGAGAATTATTGTTCCAGCAACCAGTGCCAATGTAGGGCCAGGATTTGATTCTGTTGGGATTGCCGTGACTCGCTATTTGACCATTGAAGTCCTTGAACCAGCTGATGCTTGGTTTATTGAGCATGATCTAGGAGCAGGGATTCCGACAGATGAGAAAAACCTCTTGCTCTCAACAGCTCTTTCTATCTCAACTGATATGCAGCCCCATCGAATCAAGATGACCAGTCAAGTGCCTTTGGCGCGTGGTCTTGGATCTTCTAGCTCGGTCATTGTCGCAGGGATTGAATTAGCCAACCAATTAGCCAACCTCCAGCTATCAGACGCTGAGAAATTACGCATCGCGACCGAGATCGAAGGTCATCCGGATAATGTAGCTCCAGCTATCTTTGGAAATATGGTCATTGCGAGCTACATCGGTGAAGATGTCCAATATGTCACGGCTGACTTCCCAAGCTGTGACCTTGTGGCCTTTGTACCGAGCTACCAATTGAAGACCAGTGATAGTCGAAATGTCCTACCGAAAGAATGGTCTTATAAGGAAGCAGTTGCAGCTAGTAGCGTAGCCAATGTCGCTATCGCAGCTCTCCTCAAGGGAGATTTGCTGACGGCTGGTCGCTCCATCGAGTCAGATCATTTCCACGAACGCTACCGTCAATCTCTTGTCAAAGAGTTCCCTCAGGTCAAAGAAGTAGCACATGCTCATGGGGCTTACGCCACCTATCTGTCGGGAGCAGGCCCAACGATCATGAACCTCTTAGCGCCAGAGCATACAGCAGCCTTTGTCGCAGCTCTCGAAAAACTCGGGCTAGATGGTCAGATTTTCCAACTTAAAATTGACACATTTGGCGTTCGTGTTGAGAAATAAACCTCAATGTAACACAAATGAAAGAAGGATGTATACGAATGTATATGTCCTTTTTGCTTCTTCTATGGTAGAATGGGAATTGTATGGGGAAAGCTCAAGCTTTCTCGAAAATCTAGGGGGAAACATGAAACCAGAATATTTATATAGTATTGCTACCGATCTTGGGCTGCAATTTGATGGCGAAGCCCGTGTGATGTATGGAGAGCGTGAAGGCTTCTTGTTAGTCATTGAAGGCGCTCAAACCAAGAATGTATTTACCATTTCACTCAGTGTGAAACAAGGTTCCGAAGGAGACTTGATCGAAGATAGTGAAATTCTTTGGAATGAATTAAAAGAACAATCAAAAGCCATTAATGCTATCTCTTCTGATGGTTACTTGACCTCGATCGTTGTCAAAGGTGGAATGACCAAAGGGAAGGCTGTCGAAACCTTATGGACAGCTATCCAAGATATTGTTGATTTCTTGCTCAACCACCAATTTGTGCAAGTGAATGCGGAAACGGGTGAGGAAGGACCAATCGGTCTGTATCAAATTGGAGATGCGATCTTTTTAATCGACGATGCAACCTTTAGAGCCTACCAAGCCGAAGTGCAAGATACAGTTGAGGCTTATGAAGCGCGGGAAGAAAACTTCCTCTTAGGGATTGTAGGGGCTGTGATCGGTGTGATCATCGGTGGAGCAGTTGCCCTCTTAGTAGCGCGTCTTGGCTATGTATCTGTTTTAGCAGGTGCAGCCCTCGGTTATTGTACTATCAAAGGAT
Organism: Streptococcus sp. HMSC073D05; assembly: GCF_001812015.1. Taxonomy (NCBI): domain Bacteria; kingdom Bacillati; phylum Bacillota; class Bacilli; order Lactobacillales; family Streptococcaceae; genus Streptococcus; species Streptococcus sp. HMSC073D05. The sequence goes on along the minus strand of NZ_KV807499.1, from coordinate 48,179 downwards.
ATGAGATCCTTGGTAAGAAATTGACAAAAAAAGGTGTGGTAGTTTCAGCTATTTTGATGGTCTTGACCGTTTTTTTGGTCAACCAATTAGATTATACTTTGGCGCTTATGAGTGAACTGGATTTGCCATTTGATATGTCCTGGACGCTTCTCAATGAAGCGACATTCTCAGGGGATGTCCCTGATAAATTTTACTTGAATCTAGCACTCTTAGCTGTCTTTACTCTTGGTGGTGCTTGGATTTCGGTCAAATCAGCTCTGGATGGACAAAAGAATCGTGCTATCGCACGTAAAATTGCATAATAATGATTAAAAGGAAGGCCTGAATATTATAGGCCTTCTTTTGTTTTTTAGGGTCGAAAAATAGTCAAAAATTTGGTATAATAGTTTGTATTTTATAGAGAGAGAACAGACAGAAAGATGAATGAAAAAATAAATCAAATTCTTAAAGGGATTGATATCCGTTTTCAAGAACCTTTAAAACATTATACCTTCACAAAGGTCGGTGGGAATGCTGAATTTTTAGCCTTCCCTCGCAACCAATACGAATTAAAACGCATCGTCCAATTTGCCAACCAAGAGCAAATCCCATGGATGGTCCTGGGCAATGCGTCCAATATCATTGTCCGAGATGGGGGCATTCCGGGATTTGTCATTATGTTTGATCGCTTGCGTGACATCAGTGTGGATGGTTATGTGATCGAAGCAGAGGCAGGAGCTAAACTCATCGACACCACCCATGTGGCCTTGCATCATAGTTTGAAAGGCTTCGAGTTTGCTAGTGGCATTCCAGGCAGTGTCGGTGGCGCAGTCTTTATGAATGCGGGAGCCTATGGAGGAGAGATCGCGCATGTCCTAGTATCCTGTAAGGTCTTGACCAAAGATGGGGAGATCGAAACTCTGTCAGCGAGTGAACTAGCTTTTGGCTACCGCCATTCTAAGATTCAAGAGACAGGTTCTATCGTCATCTCTGCCAAATTTGCTTTGTCACCAGGCAATCACGAGCAAATCAAACAGGAGATGGATCGGTTGACCCATCTTCGTCAGTTGAAACAACCCCTTGAATACCCTTCTTGTGGATCCGTCTTTAAGCGTCCTGTTGGCCATTTTGCAGGTCAATTGATCAGCGAAGCAGGTCTAAAAGGCTATCGAATCGGTGGTGTGGAAGTTTCTGAAAAGCATGCCGGCTTTATGGTCAATGTCGATAATGGAACAGCTAAGGACTACGAAGATTTGATCGCCCATGTCATTGAGGCAGTAGAAGCTCATTCAGGCGTCCGTTTAGAACCAGAAGTTCGTATTATCGGCCAAGCCTAAGAGATTTAGTATTGAAGAACAATTGATATTGAACCATCGATAGCATCAGTCGGAGAGGGGGTGAGTGCCTATCGATACCGTAAATAGGTGGGGCAGTCTAGTAAGTCCCCGAGAGGTATTGGTGGTCTGACAGGTTTTCCTGTCAGCCGCTGCATTTTCGTTTGAAAAGCAGTTTGCTAATCGCAGTAAAGAAGGAATTTATGTGAATTGAAAAAACCAATTATTGAGTTTAAAAATGTTTCAAAGGTCTTTGAAGATAGCGGAACCGTTGTCCTAAAGGATATCAATTTTGAATTGGAAGAAGGGAAGTTCTATACCCTGCTCGGTGCATCTGGATCAGGGAAATCGACTATCCTTAATATCATTGCCGGTCTTTTGGACGCGACGACTGGAGATGTCTACCTTGATGGGGAACGGATCAATGATGTCCCTACCAACAAACGGGACGTCCACACCGTCTTTCAGTCCTATGCCCTGTTTCCACATATGACGGTCTTTGAAAATGTGGCTTTTCCCCTTCGTTTGAAAAAGGTGGACAAGGCTGAGATCGAACGTCGGGTTTCAGAAGTCTTGAAAATGGTCCAGTTAGCTGGATTTGAAAAACGCTCGATCCAAAAATTATCTGGTGGTCAACGCCAGCGGGTAGCTATTGCCCGGGCTATTATCAATGAACCACGAGTGGTCCTTTTAGATGAGCCCTTGTCTGCACTTGACTTGAAGTTGCGGACAGACATGCAGTATGAGTTGCGGGAATTGCAACAACGTTTGGGGATTACCTTTGTCTTTGTTACCCATGACCAAGAAGAAGCCCTTGCCATGAGTGACTGGATCTTTGTCATGAACGAAGGAGAGATCGTCCAATCTGGTACTCCTGTGGATATCTATGATGAGCCGATCAACCACTTTGTAGCCACCTTTATCGGAGAGTCCAACATTCTAGATGGTCGCATGATCGAGGACTACTTGGTTGAGTTCAATGGCAAACGCTTTGAAGCCGTCGATGGGGGGATGCGTCCAAATGAACCAGTTGAAGTCGTCATTCGTCCTGAAGACTTGCAAATCACTCTTCCTGAAGAAGGCAAGCTCCAAGTGAAGGTGGACACCCAGCTCTTCCGTGGTGTGCATTATGAGATCATCGCCTATGATGATTTGGGAAATGAGTGGATGATTCACTCCACTCGGAAGGCCATCGTGGGAGAAGTTATCGGGCTAGACTTTGAACCAGAAGATATCCACGTTATGCGTCTCAACGAAACCGAAGAAGAATTCGATGCGCGGATCGAAGAGTACGTTGAAGTGGAAGAGCAAGAAGCTGGTTTGATTAATGCCATTGAGGAGGAAAGAGATGAAGAAAACAACCTCTAATCTATTTATCCTCCCCTATTTCTTGTGGATTTTTCTCTTTGTCCTAGCTCCTGTAGTCATGATCATCTTTCAATCGTTTTTCAACGTTGAAGGGCAGTTTTCACTTGAAAACTACAAAGAGTTCTTTACTTCGCAAAATTTGACCTATTTAAAGATGAGCTTTAATTCGGTTCTTTATGCTGGAATTGTCACCCTGGTGACGCTCTTGATCTCCTACCCGACTGCTTACTTTTTGACGCTTCTCAAACACCGGCAGTTGTGGTTGATGTTGATTGTCTTGCCAACCTGGGTCAATCTCTTGCTCAAGGCCTATGCATTTATCGGAATCTTTGGGCAAAACGGCTCCATCAATAGCTTTTTAAGCTTTCTCGGAGTCGCTCCCCAGCAGATCCTCTTTACTGATTTCTCCTTTATCTTTGTAGCCAGCTACATCGAGTTGCCTTTTATGATCTTGCCGATCTTTAATGTCTTAGATGACTTAGATCCAAACTTGATCAATGCCAGCTATGATTTGGGAGCCAATCGTTGGGATACCTTCCGTCATGTGGTCTTCCCCTTGTCCATGAATGGAGTCCGCTCAGGTGTGCAGTCTGTCTTTATTCCTAGTCTGAGCCTCTTCATGTTGACACGGATGATCGGTGGAAACCGAGTCATTACCTTAGGGACTGCGATTGAACAGCACTTCCTGACAACACAAAACTGGGGAATGGGTTCTACCATCGGAGTTGTTCTGATCCTTGCTATGCTCCTTACCATGTGGGCAACGAGAGAAAGGAGAGAACGATGAAAAAAGTATCTCATTTCTATCTAGGCTTCGTCTTTCTGATCCTCTATCTTCCCATCTTCTATTTGATCTTTTATGCCTTCAATAAAGGGGGAGATATGAATGCCTTCACAGGCTTCACGCTTGAGCATTTCAATGAATTGTTCGCAGATAGTCGCCTGATGCTGATCTTATCAGAGACCTTCCTCTTGGCCTTCTTGTCAGCCTTGATTGCGACAGTGATTGGGACCTTTGGAGCCATTTATATCTACCAATCGAAGAAGAAGTTAGAAGGGCCTTTGCTCTCCATTAACAACATTCTCATGGTAGCGCCTGACGTTATGATCGGGGCCAGCTTCTTGATTCTCTTTACGACGGTGAAGTACCAGCTAGGTTTCCTATCTGTTCTGGCTAGCCACGTGGCCTTCTCGATTCCCATTGTGGTCTTGATGGTCTTGCCACGACTCAAGGAAATGAACCGGGATATGGTCAATGCTGCCTATGACTTGGGAGCTACTCAAGTGCAAATGCTCAAAGAGATCATGTTGCCGTATCTGACACCAGCCATTATCGCGGGCTACTTTATGGCTTTTACCTATTCGCTTGATGACTTTGCCGTGACCTTCTTTGTAACCGGAAATGGCTTTACAACCTTGTCTGTAGAGATCTACTCCCGTGCGCGTCAAGGAATTTCCCTCAGTATCAATGCCTTGTCCGCCCTTGTCTTTCTCTTTAGTGTGCTCTTGGTCATCGGTTATTACTTCATTACCCGTGAAAAGGAGGAAGCAGTATGAAAAAACTTTATTCATTCCTAACTGGGATTGTCCTTGTCATTCTGGTCCTCTGGGGAATTAGCCACCAGATCGAAGCGAGCATGAATACCAAGAATAGCGACAAGTTGGTCATCTACAACTGGGGAGATTATATCGATCCAGACTTGCTCAAGGAATTCACAAAAGAAACCGGAATTCAGGTGCAATATGATACCTTTGATTCCAACGAAGCCATGTACACCAAGATCAAGCAAGGGGGAACCACCTACGATATTGCTATACCTAGTGAATACATGATTGCTAAGATGATGGATGAGCATCTGGTTGAAAAGTTGGACCAATCCAAGATCAAAGGGATGGAAAATATCGATCCAAAACTCTTGAACCAATCGTTTGATCCGGGCAACCAATATTCAGTCCCTTACTTCTGGGGTACCTTGGGGATTATCTACAATACCAAGATGGTCAAAAATGCTCCTGAACATTGGTCAGATCTCTGGCGTGAAGAGTACAGAAATGACATCATGATGTACGATGGTGCGCGTGAGGTCATGGGAATTGGTCTCAATACCTTGGGCTATAGCCTCAATGAAAAGGATCCAAAGAAATTGCAAGAGGCAGTAGATAAACTCTACACCTTGACGCCAAACATCAAAGCTTTGGTTGCTGATGAGATGAAAGGCTATATGATCCAAAACAATGCGGCTATTGGGGTTACCTTCTCAGGAGAAGCCAGCCAAATGCTCGAAGCCAATAAGGATCTTCGCTATGTCGTCCCAACTGAAGCCAGCAACCTTTGGTTTGATAACATTGTCATTCCAAAAACCGTGAAAAATAAAGAAGCAGCATATGCCTTTATTAACTTCATGCTTCGTCCTAAAAATGCTTTGAAAAATGCTCTTTATGTCGGCTACTCAACGCCAAATAAAAAAGCCAAAGCCATGTTGCCAAAAGAAATCCAAGATGACCAATCCTTCTATCCAAGCGATGAAACACTGGACCATTTGGAAGTCTATCAACAATTAGGCAAGAAGTTGCTTGGAGTCTATAACGATCTTTACCTTCAGGTCAAGATGTATCGAAAATAACAAAAAGGAACCTTCGGGTTCCTCTTTGATTGAAGATAAACTCCTCTTAGAAACTTTCCTTAAGTGAGTACGGACGTTAAGTGAAATTATCCAGTGGATGATTTCAGCAATCCAGGAAGTTCCATGACTTAGTTTTGGACCTAAGGTTCCAAAACTCCCGAGTGCTAGAAACAATGATGTTTCTATCACTTTTCTCACAGCGGAAAGTTTCATTTTATATTTAGATACTCTACAAAAATGCAACATTTGAATTTTTAGCATCACTTAGGTTGTTATTTGTAAAAAAGGATTACCTATATTCTAGCAGAACCCCACAAGTTCTTTTATGATTGCTGCATAAAGTCTCTAACTAGTGAGTTAGATTGAGATTCAAATGAAAGATGCTATAATAGTAAGGAAAGTGACTGGCCCATTCAGTCATGAAAGGAACGATTGGAGAGAATTAAATGAAGAGACAAATGGAACTATTTTTGATTATTTTGTTACCGATCCTAGGACTGGTTTTTCTTGGAGGAAAAATCATGACCCTGACCAAAAGACCCGAACAGAAGATAACAACCACTTTTTCAAAGAAAGTCGTACAAAAATCAGAAGAAGAAATAAAAAAAGAACAAATCGCTTTTCTCAAGGAACACGAGCAAGAAATCGTCGATTTTGTAAAGGCTCAAAGTCCGAAAGTCGAATCCGTTCAGATTGATTGGAACAGTATGCAAATTGAAGAGTCTGGGAATGGAACACCTCAGGGTGGTGGATACAATTTATCTATTTCTGGTCAAATTAATCAATTAAAAAACACAAAATTCTCCGTTGATTTTTACCTAGAAGATCAAAATAGCATACCAACTATCAAAAAAATGGGGATGCTAAATGATATTTATATCGAGGAAAATGGTGGCTGGAAAATTTTTTCTTAAGTAAATAGAAGTAAAAGTGTTATGAGGAAACAAGAAAATTAAAATGAAACGTACACTTAAGTTATTAGCTTTAATGCTTATTTTCACAAGCATTGGAGGCTGCACTGTAAAACCAAAAGAACAGATGAAACAAGATAAAGTGAATGTTTCTTCCTCCACCAAAGGAGATACAGAAGTGCTCAAACAAAAGCAAGTAAACTTTTTAAAAAAACACGAGTCCGAAATTACGAACTACATAAAGTCGAATGATCCAGAAGTTGTTCGAGTCAAGTATGACTGGGATAGTGTGAAAGTAGAAGATAGTGGTGCTTTTACGGAATCTGGGTTTGACATCCGTTTAAAGGTCTATGGAGATAATGATAAGGAACTAAATGGCTATTCATTCTTTATTGTCCCAAAACCAAATGTTGAGAATCCAATTTCAATTGATTCAATCTCTGGTTCGAATTTTCCTTAATAAAATCAACAGATCATTCTATCCATTAAGAGGAAAGAATTTGAGCTATGAGTCCATAATAGATCTAGAAATGATAGGTGGAAATTTTAGAGAATAATTTGTACAGAATGGTAGGAGGACTTATGAAAAGGTGAAAAATCATGATGGTTGCTTCAATTGTAGCTCTCCTAAGTATAGGAGGATGTAGCGTGAAGCATAAAGATGATACAAAACAAGGAAAAACGATTGCTGCTTCATCAATCAAAGAAGACAAAGAAGCCATTAAACAAAAGCAGCTCGCTTACCTCAAAGAACATGAAAAAGAAATTGTTGATTTTATGAAAGCCCAAAGTCCGAAAATCGAATCCGTTCAAATATATTGGGATGAAACTCAGTGGGGAGTAGCAGGAAATGGGACGCCACAAGGTGGTGACGAAATGATTCTCATTTTTGGTGGGTTTAATCAAAATCCTGAATCGAGTTGGCGAGTTGATGTGGTGGTGGAAGATGGAAAAATTAATTTAAAGACGATGTCTTTGGGCCAATATTTAAGGATAGGTGGAAGAATTTTCGAATAAATAAGTTGATAGATCAATTAAAAGTGTGTAGATTGGTGGGAATTGAATGAAGAGACAAATGGAACTATTTTTGATTATTTTGTTACCGATACTAGGACTGGTTTTTCTTGGAGGAAAAATCATGCCACTGACCAAAAGACCCGAACAGAAGATAACGACCTCATCTCCAAAGAAAGTCGTACAAAAACCAGAAGGAGACATAAAAAAAGAACAACTGGACTACCTAAAAGAACACGAACAGAAGGTTATTGATTTAGTCAAAGCACAAAATTCAAAAGTCGAATCCGTTCAGATTGATTGGGATCAGACACAATGGAGTGATGGTGGGCTTACAACTCCCGAATATTATATGAATGTTTATGGACGTATAAATAATATTGAAGAATCGGGTTGGGGAGTAGATATCCCAATTAATGAGGACAATACATTGAATCTAGATGAGATGTATATAGGATCTGACATTGACATAGAGGGTAGAATACTTGAGTAATTGGATCAAATCCAGGAAGAGCGTTCAAAGCTCAAATGGGAGTATGACAGTGAGATAGATGCTTTCTATAAAAATCAGAAAAAGCTGGAATCGAAAGATAAAAAAATCAGTAAGGTTGTCCTTACTGTTTTTTTAGTTGGATCCAGATGTGGCTGTATCTGCGCCACTGTCTGTTGCTGTGGAGCCTTGGTCTTGTGCAGCAGATGAACTGGTTTCTGTAGCAGATGAGCTATCGGTTTCTTTTTGTGAACTTGTTTCTGTATTGCTTGAATTGGTTTGTGTATTGGTGTTAGTATCTGTATTGGTAGCGCTTGAGTCAGAGCCCTTTTCATGAACCACGACGACACTGGTGCTACTAGAGGGTTTATCTTCTGTCTTTTGATTGTCTTTATTGAGCAGGCTCATAATGGTAAAGGAAGTGACGATAATCCCTAAGAGACTGGCAATCGTAGCTACAACCGTTTGAAATACGGACAAACCTTGTTTGACTTTCTCACCGCGAGATGGTCTTGAATCTACTTTTTCCTCAGGTTTTTGGTTTTTGTTACTTCTTGAATATTGTGACATGTTCATTCTCTTTCTATCAAAAATTGTTTTTTTAACACTTTCCTATTATAAGTCATTTTCTGAAAAATGTCTAAAAAGAACTGAATTTTATAGAGTGATTTTGCTGGATCTCTCTTTATCAAATCCTTGTCCCAAGCGGTTAGAAATGATAAAATAGAAGTTACGTAAAAAGAAAGTGATGGATGCGTAGGACATGATCTATTTTGACAATTCAGCAACGACTAAACCCTATCCAGAAGCCCTTGCGACTTATACAGAAGTAGCGACTCGGATCTGGGGCAACCCTTCTAGTTTGCACAATCTAGGTAGTCAAGCTACTCGTATTTTGGAAGCTTCTAGAAAACAGATTGCGGAGCTAATTGGCAAGAAAGCTGAGGAAATTTACTTCACGTCTGGTGGGACCGAAGGGGACAACTGGATCCTCAAGGGTGTCGCTTTTGAGAAAGCTCCTTATGGCAAGCATATCATTGTCTCTGACATCGAGCATCCCGCTATCAAGGAGTCCGCTGCTTGGTTAAAGACGCAGGGATTCGAAGTTGATTATGCTCCAGTGGATGCGCGTGGCTTTGTCAAAGTGGATGCCTTGGCTAGTCTACTCCGTCCAGATACGACCTTGGTCTCTGTCATGGCCGTCAACAATGAGATTGGCTCCATCCAGCCCATCCATGAAATTGTGGCTCTCCTAGAAGATCGCCCAACGATTAGTTTCCATGTCGATGCTGTTCAAGCTTTAGCCAAGGTAGCAACAGAAGTTTATCTGCCAGAGCGCGTGGACTTTGCGACCTTCTCTAGTCACAAATTCCATGGCCTTCGTGGAGTTGGCTTTGTCTACATCAAAGAAGGCAAAAAGATCACACCCCTCTTAACGGGTGGAGGTCAAGAAAAAGAAATGCGCTCGACAACTGAGAACGTGGCAGGTATCGCAGCAACCGCAAAAGCCCTACGCTTAGCTATGGAAAACCAAGAAGCTTTTGCAAGCAAGACCCAGCAGATGAAAGAAGTGATCCGCAAAGAATTGGCCAACTATCCAGATGTCACTGTCTTTTCTGGTGGGGATCATTTTGCGCCTCACATCTTGACTTTCGGGATCAAGGGAGTTCGTGGTGAAGTAGTGGTCCATGCCTTTGAAGAGTTTGATATTTACATTTCGACAACCAGTGCCTGCTCGTCCAAAGCTGGTAAGCCAGCTGGTACCTTGATTGCCATGGGAGTGGACAAGAGTATCGCACAGACAGCTGTTCGCTTGAGTCTAGACCTTGAAAATGACATGAGCCAAGTCGAGCAATTCTTGACCAAGTTCAAACTGATTTACGAGCAAACACGAAAAGTACGTTAATTTTAGAAGGAAATCAACATGACCTTAACCTATTCAGAAATTATGATTCGCTATGGAGAGCTTTCTACTAAAGGAAAGAACCGCATGCGTTTCATCAATAAACTTCGCAATAATATCCAAGATGTTTTATCTATCTATCCAGCTGTCAAAGTGACAGCGGACCGCGATCGAGCGCATGCTTATCTGCATGGGACGGATTATGAACCGGTAGCCGAATCCCTCAAGCAGGTTTTTGGAATCCAAAATTTTTCACCCGTTTACAAGATTGAAAAATCAGTACCAGCCTTAAAAGCGGCAGTGCAAGAGATTATGAAGGAGATTTACAAGGAAGGCTTGACCTTTAAAATCTCAAGTAAACGCAGTGACCATACCTTTGAACTCGATAGTCGCGAGCTCAACCAAACCTTGGGAGGTGCGGTCTTTGAAGCGATCCCAACCATCCAAGCTCAGATGAAAAAACCAGATATCAACTTGCAAGTTGAAATTCGAGAAGAAGCAGCCTATATTTCTTATGAAACCATTAAAGGAGCAGGTGGCCTTCCTGTTGGTACGTCTGGCAAGGGTATGCTCATGCTTTCTGGTGGGATCGACTCACCAGTAGCTGGTTACCTAGCCTTGAAGCGTGGTGTGGATATCGAAGCGGTCCACTTTGCGAGCCCACCTTATACCAGCCCAGGTGCCTTGAAAAAAGCCCATGACTTAACACGGAAGTTGACCAAGTTTGGGGGGAATATCCAATTTATCGAGGTGCCCTTCACAGAGATCCAAGAGGAAATCAAGGCAAAAGCGCCAGAAGCTTACCTCATGCCCCTGACCCGCCGCTTTATGATGCGCATTACAGACCGCATTCGCGAGGTTCGTGGTGGTTTGGTCATTATCAATGGTGAAAGCTTGGGACAAGTGGCTAGCCAAACCTTAGAGAGTATGCAGGCCATCAATGCGGTAACCAATACGCCAGTTATCCGTCCAGTGGTAACCATGGACAAGTTGGAAATCATCGATATTGCCCAAGCCATTGATACCTTTGAAATCTCCATCCAACCGTTTGAAGACTGTTGTACCATCTTTGCACCAGATCGTCCAAAGACTAATCCGAAACTCAAAAATGCGGAGCAGTATGAGCAACGGTTGGATGTGGAAGCTTTGGTCGAGCGTGCTGTGTCAGGCATCGTCGTAACGGAAATCACACCAAAAGCAGAAAAAGATGAGGTCGATGACCTGATTGAGGATTTGCTATAGGAGAGACTGGGAGTATCCAGCCTCTTTTTCTTACCAACTTAAAGGAGACAAGATGAAAAAAGTTATCGTTTTAATGACAAGTTTGTTTCTGTTGACAGGCTGTGTCAAAGTATCATTTACTGGCCCGAAAAAAGAAGAAAAGACCAGCCAGTCAACCAGCAGCAAAAAAGAACCGCTCACATTTGTCAGAGCTGATCAGTACAAAAATCAGGACAATGAAATCCTAGAGCTTGCTGAAAAATTTATCAAAGACCATCCAACGATTGGAACTCCAGGAAGATTGTTTGCATTTTTACCAGGCTATACCTTTGGAGATGAGGAGAACCGTTTCGCCTTGCTCTATCTGGTGAATCGCACCACTACAACAATTGATCGCGATGGTTCCTTCGTTTTGAACTTAGAATATGATGGGGAACCCCTTCTTGAAAATGTGACGGTTGACTATCAAATCAGTGAATCGGGTGTTTTAAAAACGAATATGGCTGCAGCCATTCCTATCAAAATCACCAAGGAAACAGAAGAAAAAATGAAGAGCTTGAACGATTCGTCTAAGGCTAAATTGACCATCAGTGACTTTCAATTTAAGAATAAGTAGATGAAGAGTCAGCTTTGAAAGAGTTCTTAAAATAAAAGATAAAAATTTATTTTTCAAAAGAAAATTCGTTTTCAAAGCGCAAAAATACTTGTCTTTGTCTGATAGAAGTGATATACTAAGAGAGTTGACTATGCACATGCCTGTGCAACCGCTCGATCATCGTTGCTCATTTTCATGAGAATAAGTGGTTCGTCCCACGATGCTAGGCGAGTCTTCACAAAAATACGGGGAAACCCAAAAATACATAGGAGGTGCATAATGAGCACATACGCAATCATTAAAACTGGCGGAAAACAAGTTAAAGTTGAAGTTGGTCAAGCAGTCTACGTTGAAAAATTGAACGTTGAAGCTGGTCAAGAAGTTACATTTAACGAAGTTGTTCTTGTTGGTGGTGAAAACACTGTTGTCGGAACTCCACTTGTTTCAGGAGCTACTGTTGTTGGAACTGTTGAAAAACAAGGAAAACAAAAGAAAGTTGTTACTTACAAGTACAAACCTAAAAAAGGTAGCCACCGTAAACAAGGTCACCGTCAACCTTACACTAAAGTTGTCATCAACGCAATCAACGCTTAATTTTTAGGAGAACACATGATACAAGCAGTCTTTGAACGAGCCGAAGATGGCGAGCTGAGGAGTGCAGAAATCACTGGGCACGCTGGAAGCGGTGAATACGGCTTTGATGTCGTGTGTGCATCGGTTTCTACGCTAGCCATTAACTTCGTCAACTCTGTTGAGAAGTTTGCAGGCTACGAACCGGATCTAGAATTAAACGAAGAAGAAGGTGGCTTCCTTCGGGTGACAATCCCGACAGATATTCCACCACATCAAAGAGAAATGACCCAACTATTCTTTGAATCATTTTTCTTAGGGATGGCAAACTTATCGGAGAACTCTTCGGAGTTCGTCCAAACAAGAGTTATCACAGAAAACTAACATGGAGGAAAACAATTATGTTGAAATTGAATCTTGCTAACTTGCAACTTTTCGCCCACAAAAAAGGTGGAGGTTCTACATCAAACGGACGTGATTCACAAGCAAAACGTCTTGGAGCTAAAGCAGCTGATGGACAAACTGTAACAGGTGGATCTATCCTTTACCGTCAACGCGGTACACACATCTACCCAGGTGTGAACGTTGGACGTGGTGGAGACGATACTTTGTTCGCAAAAGTTGAAGGCGTAGTACGCTTCGAACGTAAAGGTCGCGATAAAAAACAAGTTTCTGTTTACCCAATCGCAAAATAAAAAGGTTCAGTGAACCTTTTTATCCCGAGCCTTGAAATATTAAGGTGAGGAAGCTAGAAATAGCATAAATCAAAGCTTTCCGGATTAACGGAAGGCTTTTTTTCTTTTATTTATTTAAAAATATCATGTTTACTCTTGTTAATATAATGTTTGAATTTGTGTTTTTTGAAAAATGTAGTATAATAGAGACAAATATAGTAGGAATGGAAGTAGTACCATGAAAGATAGCAGACATGTTGAAATTCTTCAGGAACTGGATCGAAAAAGTGTGGTATCGGTCAAAGAGCTCAAGGAACTTTTTGGGGTGACAGACATGACCATTCGTCGCGATCTGATCGATCTTGAAAAACAAGGTCTTTTAGTTCGTGTACATGGTGGGGCCCACAAAAAAGTCAAAGATAGCTTATTAGAAGCTTCTCACAGTGAAAAAAATCTGATCAATATTGATGAGAAACGAAGCATTGCCAAAAAATGTGCAGACTTGATCGAAAATGGGGATACCGTTTTTATTGGCTCTGGTACAACAACAGACTTTATCGGAGATTATTTGGAAGGGAAAGAAATTAGCATCGTCACCAACTCCCTCCCTATTTTTGAGAAGCTCAAGGATTTTCCAAATTATGATCTGATCTTAGTTGGTGGTCGCTACCGGGTAAAGACACAAACCTTTGTCGGTCAATTTGCCAATAAACTCTTGAAAGAAATCAAGGTTTCTAAAGCCTTCATCGGGGTGAATGGAATCGATGGCCATAGTGTCTCCACAGCTAATGAAGAAGAAGGAAATGGCAATGCCATTATTCTGAACAATGCGATAGAGAAATATGTGGTAGCTGATAACAGCAAGTTTGATAGTTATTCCTTCTACAGTTTCTATCGTGTGGAAGATCTAAATGCCATTATTACCGATGATAGCATCCCAAAGAAGATCAAAGACAAATATGGCTTTTATACGAAAATTATTTAAGATCAAGAGGCTGGGACAAAAGTCCTAGCCTCTCGATTGTTTTTGGACTGTCGAGCAAGACGCAGTGGTTGAGTGGGATATACTACGCTGATTTCATCAGCTTTTACAGCCTTACTCAACTGTGCGGAGGTGGGACAACGAAATCGAATACTAACGAATTACCGATTTCTGTCCCACTCTCTTTTTACTTTTTTAATAATGTTAGAAAATGACGGTTAGGAAGCGCTTTAAAGAGGAATATAAACAAAAATAAACAAAATACGACAAAAAATGATTGACATTCAATCAATATAGTGATATACTCTAACCATAAAATAAATAGTTAGATAAGGAGGTGGCAACAATGGGATTAAATCAACTCTTTAACAAAGATCTTGTGTTTTGCCTACATGCCAAGGATCAAACAGATCTCTTTGAGCAGGTAGCAAGCTTACTTGAAGAGCGACAGATTGTGACACCAACCTATCGTTCCGCTTTGATTGAGCGTGAAAAGTCTTTCCCGACTGGATTAGACATGGAATTTCTTGGTAAGGACTTACCAAATGTGGCGATTCCGCACACAGACATTGTCCATAATCTCACTGAGAATGTGGTCGTGGTTCGTTTGGATCAACCAGTAACCTTCCATAATATGATAGCTCCAGATAAGGAAGTTCAAGTTTCACTTTTATTCTTCATTATCAACAATTCAAGCGCAAGCCAAACCAATATTTTGGCCCAGCTGATGGATTTCTTTACATCCAATGGAAATCTCGAAGCTCTATCAAAATTAGATAGTGAAGATAAGCTTTATCAATACATAACGGAAACTATTTCCTAAAACATTCGTAAATATTTATAATGGAGGACATCCAAATGATTAAAATTTTAGCTGCCTGTGGTGCAGGTGTTAACTCTAGCCACCAAATTAAGAGTGCGGTAGAAGAAGAGTTGTCAAACCGCGGTTATGATGTGCGTTGTGACGCTGTCATGGTCAAAGACGTGAATGAAGACTTGATTTCAGGTTATGATATCTTTACTCCAATTGCTGCAACTGATTTAGGATTTGATCCTGGTATTCCAGTAATTGAAGCTGGTCCAATTTTATTCCGTATTCCAGCAATGAGTGCGCCAGTCTTTGATAACATTGAAGCTGCCATTAAAGAACATGGATTAAGTTAATATTTTTTTAAAACAGTTTGTAAGCGTTATCCAATAAAAAATTGGGAACACTTTATGCCGTAAATTACAAAAAAATTATAAATCGGGAGGATTTATTATGAATGGCATTATTGATTTTGCCAATAAATTTTTCAAACCCATCCTAGATATGGGTGCTCCGATCATCATGTTGATCGTCTTGACTTTATTGGCTCTCTTGTTTGGAGTGAAATTCTCTAAAGCCCTTGAAGGTGGTATTAAACTTGCCATCGCCCTTACTGGTATCGGTGCCATCATCGGTATGTTGAATGGAGCTTTCTCAGCGTCTCTTGCAAAATTCGTTGAGAACACAGGTATTCAATTGAATATCACTGACGTTGGTTGGGCACCTCTTGCGACCATCACTTGGGGGTCTGCCTGGACACTTTACTTCTTGTTGATTATGTTGATTGTCAACGTTATCATGCTTGCGATCAAGAAAACAGATACACTTGACGTCGATATCTTCGATATCTGGCACTTGTCTATCACTGGTCTTTTGATCAAATGGTATGCGGACAACAACGGTGTCAGCCAAGGTTTATCACTCTTCTTGGCAACTCTTGCAGTTGTCCTTGTAGGGATTATGAAAATCATCAACTCAGACTTGATGAAACCAACATTTGATGATCTTTTGAATGCACCAAGTTCATCACCTATGACTTCAACTCACATGAACTACATGATGAACCCAATCATCATGGTCTTGGATAAAATCTTTGACAAATTCTTCCCAGGTCTTGATAAATACGACTTCGACGCTGCTAAATTGAACAAGAAGATCGGTTTCTGGGGATCTAAATTCTTTATCGGTTTCCTTCTTGGAATCGTCATCGGTATCATGGGTACTCCACATCCAGTTGCTGGTGTACAAGATGCTGACAAATGGGAATTGGTTATTAAAGGTTGGTTGAGCCTTGGTTTGACTGCCGGTGTCTGCTTGGAATTGTTCTCATTGATCGGTTCTTGGTTCATCGCAGCAGTAGAACCATTGTCACAAGGTATTACAAACGTTGCTACTAAACGTCTTCAAGGACGTAAATTCAACATCGGTTTGGACTGGCCATTTATCGCTGGTCGTGCTGAAATCTGGGCTTGTGCCAACGTACTTGCGCCAATCATGTTGATCGAAGCAGTGCTTCTTTCTAAAGTCGGAAATGGTATCTTGCCACTTGCAGGTATCATCGCTATGGGTGTAACTCCAGCCTTGTTGGTTGTAACACGCGGTAAATTGATCCGTATGATCATCTTCGGAAGCCTTCTCTTGCCACTCTTCCTTCTTTCAGGTACATTGATTGCACCATTTGCTACTCAATTGGCTAAGAGTGTTGATGCCTTCCCTAAAGGGGTAGCTTCTACTCAATTGATCACTCACTCAACTCTTGAAGGACCAGTTGAAAAATTGCTCGGTTGGACAATCGGTAACGCAACAACTGGTGATATCAAAGCTATCCTTGGTGTAGTTGTCTTCTTGGCATTCTATATCGGAATCTTCGCTTGGTACAGAAAACAAATGATCAAACGTAACGAAGAATATGCTGCAAATGCAAAATAATCGTTCCATGTAGTTTGAAAACTGACACCATATCTTTTCTAGATATGGTGTTTTTATTTTTAAAAAATGTTCGAAAATAAACAATTTAATGTTGACTTTCGTTCGAAATAGGTGTAATATAATATCAAAAGTAAGAAAATGTTTCTTTGTGAAAAATTAACAACAGGAATATTTGCTGAAACAAACAAAAGGAGGACAGGACATGTCTATTGTAATTGGTGCAGATGCTGCAGGATTAAGATTAAAAGATCTCGTGAAAGAGTTTCTTGTAAAAGAAAACTTCGATGTTGTAGATGTAACCGCTGAAGGTCAAGATTTTGTAGATGTGACACTTGCAGTTGCGAGCGAAGTGAACAAAAACGATCAAAATCTTGGAATCGTGATTGATGCTTATGGAGCTGGTCCATTTATGGTTGCGACTAAAATCAAAGGAATGGTGGCAGCAGAAGTTTCAGATGAACGTTCTGCTTATATGACACGTGGACACAACAATTCTCGAATGATTACCATGGGAGCTGAAATTGTTGGGGATGAATTGGCGAAAAACATTGCCAAAGGCTTCGTCAATGGTAAATACGACGGCGGCCGTCACCAAATCCGTGTTGATATGTTGAATAAGATGTGCTAATGAGAGGAGAATTCAAATGAGAATTGCAATTGGTTGTGATCACATTGTGACAAATGAAAAAATGGCTGTTTCTGATTTTTTGAAATCAAAAGGATACGAAGTGCTCGACTTTGGGACTTATGACCATACACGTACCCACTATCCAATCTTTGGTAAGAAAGTCGGTGAAGCCGTAGCAAGTGGCCAAGCAGATCTTGGTGTTTGTATCTGTGGTACTGGTGTTGGGATTAACAATGCTGTTAACAAAGTACCTGGTATCCGTTCTGCCTTAGTACGCGATATGACAACTGCTCTTTATGCAAAAGAAGAATTGAACGCGAATGTCATCGGGTTTGGTGGTAAAATTACGGGTGAATTGCTCATGTGTGATATCATTGAAGCATTCATCCACGCTGAATACAAACCAACTGAAGAAAATAAAAAATTGATCGCTAAGATCCAACATGTGGAAACCCATAATGCTCATCAAGCGGATGCTGATTTCTTTACAGAATTCCTTGAAAAATGGGACCGTGGTGAATACCACGACTAAGAGGTGACGTATGATATTAACGGTCACGATGAACCCTTCGATTGATATTTCTTATCCTTTGGATGTACTCCAGTTGGATACAGTCAATCGTGTAGCTGAGGTGAGTAAGACAGCTGGTGGAAAAGGTCTCAATGTTACCCGTGTACTTTCTGAGATAAAGGATCCAGTGGCAGCGACTGGCCTACTTGGTGGTCGGACGGGGCAATTCATTCTCGATCATTTAGGAGAAGGGATAGAGGAACGTTTCTTTGAAATTGCTGGTGATACACGTAATTGTATCGCCATCCTTCACGAAGGCAAGCAAACAGAAATCTTAGAAAAAGGTCCAACCATTTCTGAGAAAGAAGGCCAAGACTTTCTCGACCATTATCGTCACTTGGTTGAACAAGTAGAGGTTGTTGCCATCTCTGGAAGTCTTCCTGCTGGTTTACCAGTGGACTACTATGCTAGCCTTGTCAAGATTGCAAGGGAAGCTGGGAAACCAGTCGTACTTGATTGCTCGGGAGCTTCTTTAGAAGCTGCCATTCAAGCAGCTGTCAAGCCTACGGTCATTAAACCAAACAATGAAGAATTATCACAGTTGTTAGGAAAAGAAGTGAGTAAGAATGTGGAAGATTTAAAAGAAGTTCTTCAGGATTCTCTCTTTGATGGCATCGAATGGGTGATTGTCTCCCTTGGTGCAAATGGCGCTTTCGCTAAGCATGGGGATGTCTTCTATAAGGTAGATATTCCTAAGATCGATGTCGTCAATCCAGTCGGATCTGGTGATTCGACTGTTGCAGGGATTGCATCTGGTCTCTATCATCATGAGAGTGACGCAGACTTGCTCAAGAAAGCAAATGTTCTTGGAATGTTAAATGCGCAAGAAGCACAAACAGGACATGTCAACATGGGGCACTATGATGCCTTGTATCAACAATTAATCGTAAAAGAGGTATAAAATGGTATTAACAGAACAAAAACGCAACTATTTGGAACGTCTTAGTACAAAAGACGGTGTCATTTCAGCTTTGGCTTTCGACCAACGTGGGGCTTTGAAACGCTTGATGGCCAAATACCAAGACACAGAACCAACAGTAGCACAAATGGAAGAATTAAAAGTCCTTGTAGCTGATGAATTGACAAAATATGCTTCATCTATGTTATTGGACCCAGAATATGGTCTACCTGCTACAAAAGCCTTGGACAAAGATGCTGGTCTCTTACTTGCCTATGAAAAAACAGGTTACGATACATCAAGCACCAAGCGCTTGCCAGACTGCTTGAACCTTTGGTCAGCAAAACGCATCAAAGAACAAGGCGCAGATGCTGTGAAATTCTTGCTCTACTATGATGTAGACAGTGCAGATGAACTCAACCAAGAAAAACAAGCTTATATCGAACGCATCGGTTCTGAATGCGCTGCTGAAGATATTCCATTCTTCCTTGAAATCTTGGCTTATGATGAAGGAATTGCAGATGCAACCTCTGCTGAATATGCGAAAGTGAAACCTCGTAAGGTGATTGAGGCTATGAAAGTCTTCTCAGATCCTCGTTTCAATATCGATGTCTTGAAAGTGGAAGTTCCAGTTAATGTGAACTTCGTGGAAGGATTTGGAGAAGGAGAAGTTGTCTATAGTCGTGAAGAAGCAGCTGCTTTCTTCAAAGAACAAGAAGAAGCAACCAACCTTCCATACATCTACCTCAGTGCAGGTGTATCAGCTAAGCTCTTCCAAGAAACCTTGGAATTTGCTCATGCATCTGGTGCAAACTTCAACGGTGTTCTTTGTGGACGTGCAACATGGGCAGGTTCAGTAGAAGCTTACATCAAAGATGGAGAAGCAGCTGCTCGTGAATGGCTTCGTAAAGAAGGTCGACAAAATATTGAAGAATTGAACGCAGTCTTGGCTAAAGTAGCAACACCTTGGACAGAACGCGTATAAGATTCAAATGATGATTGCCTCCTAAAGCAACAGTTAGAGAGTGGGACAGAAATCGGTCATTCGTTAGAATTCGATTTCTTTGTCCCGCCTCCGCACAGTTGAGTATGGCTGTAAAAGCTGATGAAATCAGCGTAATAGAGCCCCTCAACCACTGCGTCTTGCTCGACAATCCAAAGATGATTGAGAGGCTAGGACTTATATCCCAGCCTCTTCATTATTTTAAGGTCTTGTTTATTTTTTATAAAAAAATGTTTAAAAATTTTTGCTGTAAGGGTTTACAAAACAAAAAACTTATGATAGAATAAGTTTATAAGTTGAATAGCAGTGAGCGTTACTAAGTTAGATTAGGCGTGACCACAAGTAGACTGAACAATTAGTGTAGGCTAGTTTTTTCAGTTGCTTCGTGGTCATTTTTATTTGCTTTTAACAAATTTTACAAAGGAGAGCCTCATGTATCGTATTATCCATCCAATGAACAATAATGTTGCTTTGGTTCAAAATGAACTACAACAAGAGTTGATTGTTATTGGGAGTGGGATTGCTTTTGGGAAAAAGAAAAATGATCTAGTAGCTGATGATAAGGTCGAAAAAGTATTTCGTTTAAACACGGATGAGTCAAGAGAAAACTTTATGGCCCTTCTAAAGGATGTTCCTCTTGATTTCATTACAACCACTTATGAAGTGATTGATACCTTGTCTAAGAAATATGCCTATCCTGTTCAAGAATATATCTATGTGACATTAACAGATCACATCTTTTGTTCTTACCAGGCAGTTCAACAGGGAAGATACAAACACAGTGACCTTCCTGATGCGTCTGCTATGCACCCGATTCCCTATAAAATCGCAAAAGAAGCGATTGAGATCTTTCGAAAGCGGCTCTTGGATCAACTTCCTGACGATGAAGTGAATCGTATCGCTTATCATTTCATTAATGCACAAGGGGAAATGATTCATGAGCAAGATCCAGATGTCCAGGACCGACAAGTTATTTTGAAAGCTGTAGAAGAAAAACTAGCTCAAAATGGCTTGAAACGGAAAGAAGAAAACAGTCATTTCTATGATCGCTTTATGATCCATCTCAATTATTTCCTAGATTCGCTAGATAAGGGAAGAGAAGATCCAGAAGGTTTGAGCGAGATGGAACAACTGATTCAGCTAAGTTATCCAAAGGCTTATGAGATTAGTCATCAAATCTACCAAACCATCGCTGAACAGACAGGAGCCAAAATATCTCCTAATGAAAAAGTCTATTTAGCCCTTCATATTCAACGTCTATTATAAAAATTTTCAAAAGGTATCATAAGGAGGAACCAACATGAATAAAGAAGAAGTCCAATTACTTGGCTTTGAAATTGTCGCTTATGCCGGTGACGCTCGATCAAAATTAGTGGAAGCCTTAAAAGCTGCTGAAAATGGTGATTTTGCTAAAGCAGAATCCTTAGTAGAAGAAGCAGGGTCCTGTATCGCTGAGGCTCACAAATCTCAAACGACCATGCTAGCGCATGAAGCAGCAGGAGAAGAAATCCCCTATAGCATTACCATGATGCATGGTCAAGACCATCTCATGACAACGATCCTATTAAAAGACGTGATTCACCATCTGATTGAACTATATAAAAGAGGAGCGAAATAATGAATAAACTGATTGAACTGATTGAAAAAGGGAAACCTTTCTTTGAAAAGATTTCTCGAAACAAATATTTGCGAGCGATTCGTGATGGTTTCATTGCAGGGATGCCTGTAATCTTATTCTCATCTA
>NZ_KV807499.1:0-26833 GCF_001812015.1 Streptococcus sp. HMSC073D05 | reverse complement strand
CTTATTCTCATCTATCTTCATCCTAATTGCGTATGTACCAAACGCATGGGGATTCCATTGGTCTAAAGATATTGAAACTTTCTTGATGACTCCATATAGCTATTCTATGGGCATCTTGGCCTTCTTCGTTGCTGGGACAACGGCTAAGGGTTTGACAGATTCAATGAACCGTGACCTCCCAGCAACCAACCAAATCAACTACATTTCAACAATGTTGGCTTCTATGGTTGGCTTCTTGCTCATGGCTGCTGAACCTGCTAAAGAAGGTGGATTCTTAACAGCCTTCATGGGGACTAAAGGGTTGTTAACAGCCTTTATTGCTGCATTCATTACTGTTAATGTTTACAAAGTCTGTGTGAAAAACAATGTGACCATCCGCATGCCGGACGAGGTTCCACCAAATATTTCACAAGTATTTAAAGACTTGATTCCATTTACATTATCAGTTGTACTCTTGTATGCACTTGAATTAGTTGTTAAAGCAGGCCTTCATGTAACGGTTGCTGAATCAATCGGTACTCTTCTTGCTCCACTCTTCTCAGCTGCAGACGGATACCTTGGTATTACCTTCATCTTTGGTGCTTATGCCTTCTTCTGGTTTATAGGTATCCATGGTCCTTCAATCGTAGAACCAGCTATCGCAGCGATTACTTATGCAAATGCTGAAGTAAACTTGAAGTTGATTCAACAAGGAATGCACGCAGATAAGATCCTTACTTCAGGTACTCAAATGTTTATCGTTACTTTGGGTGGTACTGGTGCGACTCTTGTCGTTCCATTCATGTTCATGTGGTTAACGAAATCAAAACGTAACCGTGCCATTGGACGTGCTTCTGTTGTTCCTACATTCTTTGGTGTTAACGAACCAATCTTGTTCGGTGCTCCAATTGTATTGAACCCTATCTTCTTCATTCCATTTATCTTTGCTCCAATTGCAAACGTATGGATCTTCAAATTCTTTGTTGATACCTTGGGAATGAACTCATTTACTTCTAACCTACCATGGACAACTCCTGGACCTCTGGGTATTGTTCTTGGTACGAACTTCCAAGTACTTTCATTCATCCTTGCTGCATTACTTATCGTAGTGGACGTAGTTATTTACTACCCATTCCTTAAAGTTTACGATGAACAAATTCTTGAAGAAGAACGTTCAGGTAAATCAAACGATAGCTTGAAAGAAAAAGTTGCTGCAAACTTTAACACTGCAAAAGCAGATGCTATTCTTGAAAAAGCTGGTGTTGAAGGTGAACCAGTTCAAAACAATATCACAAAAGAAACAAACGTATTGGTTCTTTGTGCCGGTGGTGGAACTAGTGGACTTCTTGCCAACGCTTTGAATAAAGCTGCTGCAGAATACAATGTTCCTGTGAAGGCTGCTGCTGGTGGTTACGGTGCTCACCGTGAAATGTTGCCAGAATTTGACCTTGTTATTCTTGCTCCTCAAGTAGCTTCAAACTATGAAGATATGAAGGCTGAAACAGATAAACTTGGAATCAAATTGGCTAAGACTGAAGGAGCTCAATACATCAAGTTGACTCGTGATGGTAAAGGCGCTCTTGCATTCGTTCAAGAACAATTTCAATAATAAATACATTTACTGTTGATTAAAGTGAGATGGAGAAGGATTGCTCACTGACTCCTCTCCATCTTGCTTTGTTTTTATTTTATGATTGAGAAGGGGAAACTTATGTCAAAAACATTACCTAAAGATTTTATTTTCGGTGGCGCAACAGCGGCATATCAGGCTGAAGGTGCAACTCATACAGATGGTAAAGGACCAGTTGCATGGGACAAATACTTAGCAGACAACTATTGGTATACTGCTGAACCAGCGAGTGATTTCTACCATAAATATCCAGTAGACTTACAGTTGGCAGAAGAATATGGCGTAAACGGAATTCGTATTTCTATTGCTTGGTCACGTATTTTCCCAACTGGCTATGGTGAAGTCAATCCTAAAGGGGTAGAATTCTATCATAAGTTATTTGCAGAATGTCATAAACGTCATGTAGAACCATTCGTAACTCTTCACCACTTTGATACTCCTGAAGCTCTTCACTCAAATGGAGACTTCTTGAATCGTGAAAATATCGAACACTTTGTAGATTATGCTGCTTTCTGTTTTGAAGAATTCCCAGAAGTCAACTACTGGACAACCTTCAATGAAATTGGCCCAATCGGTGATGGTCAATACTTGGTTGGTAAATTCCCACCAGGTATTCAATATGACCTTGCCAAAGTCTTCCAATCACACCACAATATGATGGTTTCTCATGCACGTGCTGTGAAATTGTATAAAGACAAAGGGTATGAAGGTGAAATTGGAGTTGTGCACGCTCTTCCAACTAAGTATCCGTTGGATCCAGAAAATCCAGCAGACGTTCGGGCGGCTGAATTGGAAGATATCATCCATAACAAGTTTATTCTAGATGCAACCTACCTTGGACACTATTCAGATGCAACCATAGAAGGTGTAAACCACATTCTTTCAGTTAATGGTGGTAGCTTGGATCTTCGTGACGAAGACTTTGCAGCGCTTGAAGCAGCTAAAGATTTGAACGACTTCCTTGGAATTAACTACTACATGAGTGATTGGATGGAAGCATTTGATGGTGAAACTGAAATCATCCACAACGGTAAAGGGGAAAAAGGAAGCTCTAAGTACCAAATTAAAGGTGTTGGTCGTCGTGTAGCTCCTGATTATGTACCTCGCACTGACTGGGACTGGATCATCTACCCTCAAGGCTTGTATGACCAAATCATGCGCGTTAAGAAAGATTATCCAAACTACAAGAAGATCTACATCACAGAAAACGGACTTGGATACAAAGATGAATTTGTGGACAACACTGTTTACGATGATGGCCGTATTGATTATGTGAAACAACACTTGGAAGTATTGTCTGATGCGATTGCCGATGGTGCAAACGTAAAAGGATACTTCATCTGGTCATTGATGGACGTCTTCTCATGGTCTAATGGTTATGAAAAACGTTACGGACTCTTCTACGTTGATTTTGATACACAAGAACGCTATCCTAAGAAATCTGCACATTGGTACAAGAAATTAGCTGAAACTCAAGTAATTGAATAAGTATCAACTGGAACTGTTTTAGTTCCAGTTTTTTTATTTTCACTTGATGAAGGTCTCTTAAACCCATCTCTTCTTTCAGCCCCTAATTTATGGTATAATAGATCGATACTGTAATAAGGAAAATAGAATGAATATACAACAATTACGATATGTAGTGGCGATTGCCAATAGTGGTACTTTTCGTGAAGCTGCTGAAAAAATGTATGTGAGTCAGCCGAGCTTGTCCATATCCGTCAGAGATCTGGAAAAAGAATTGGGCTTTAAGATTTTTCGTCGGACCAGTTCTGGGACTTTTTTGACCCGTAGGGGAATGGAATTTTATGAAAAAGCGCAGGATGTGGTCAAAGGGTTTGATATTTTTCAAAATCAATATGCCAGTCCTGAAGAAGAGAAGAAAGAATTCTCTATTTCTAGTCAACACTATGACTTCTTGCCACCTTTGATGACGGAATTTTCGATCCGCTATCCGGAAAATAAAAACTTCCGCATCTTTGAGTCAACGACGGTTCAAATTTTGGATGAAGTGGCTCAAGGGCATAGTGAGTTGGGGATTATTTATCTCAACCGTCAAAATACCAAGGGGATTATGCAACGGGTCGATAAATTAGGGCTTGAAGTGGTGGATTTGATTCCTTTTCAGACTCATATTTACCTTCGCAAGGGACACCCTCTGGCTAAGAAGAAAAAACTGGTCATGGAAGATCTAGCTCAGTTGCCAACTGTTCGCTTTACGCAAGAAAAAGATGAGTACCTCTATTATTCAGAGAATTTTGTCGATACCAGTTCGAGCTCCCAAATGTTCAATGTAACCGACCGGGCTACCTTGAATGGGATCTTGGAGCGGACAGATGCTTATGCGACAGGATCAGGCTTTTTAGATAGCCAGTCAGTGAATGGCATTACCGTGATTCCTTTAGAAGACAACTTGGACAATAAAATGGTCTATGTCAAACGAGAAGAGATGGATCTCTCCCCTGTAGCAGAGAAGTTTGTCGAGGTCATGGTAGAGTATTTTGATCAAAAGAGGTAAGAAATGAAGAGAAAAACAATGGTTCCAGTAGCAATCGTGCTATTGGTCCTACTGGATCAGTTGGTCAAATGGTATGTAGTTAAGAACATTCCACTGGGTGTCGTTAAGTCTTTTATTCCCCATGTGGTCAGCCTGACCTATCTTCAAAACACAGGTGCAGCTTTTTCGCTTCTTGAAAATCAGCAATGGTTCTTTACCCTCATCACGCTAGTCGTGATGGTGGGGGCCTTTTACTATCTTTATAAGCACCTCAAGGGGTCGCTTTGGATGGTGACGGGCTTGACATTGGTGATTGCAGGTGGCTTGGGGAATTTTATCGATCGCCTGCGTCAGGGCTTTGTGGTCGATATGTTCCACCTGGATTTTATGAATTTTGCCATTTTTAATGTAGCAGATAGTTATTTGACAGTTGGAGTTTTCTTGCTCCTGATCCTGATGTTGAAAGAGGAAACGCATGGAAATTAAAATCGAAGTAGCCGGTGCGCGACTGGATAAGGCTTTGGCGGATTTGACTCCCTTGTCACGAGCTGTAGCCAATGAGCAGATCAAAGAAGGAAAAGTTCTGGTCAATGGAACTGTGAAAAAAGCTAAGTATACGGTCAAAGAAGGAGACACCATCCAGTATGAAGTCCCAGAAGTGGAAGAGGTCAGCTATGAAGCAGAAGATCTGCCCTTAGACATCGTCTATGAGGACCAGGATGTCGTCGTCGTCAATAAACCCCAAGGCATGGTTGTTCACCCGAGTGCCGGCCACACCAGTGGAACCTTGGTCAATGCCCTTTTATACCATGTCAAAGACCTTTCAGGGATCAATGGAGAAT
This sequence comes from Streptococcus sp. HMSC073D05, assembly GCF_001812015.1. Taxonomy (NCBI): domain Bacteria; kingdom Bacillati; phylum Bacillota; class Bacilli; order Lactobacillales; family Streptococcaceae; genus Streptococcus; species Streptococcus sp. HMSC073D05. The sequence continues at coordinate 21,885 of NZ_KV807499.1, read as the reverse complement.
TGCGTCCAGGAATCGTCCACCGGATTGATAAAGACACGTCAGGCCTCTTGATGGTCGCAAAAAATGACCAAGCCCACGTCGCCTTAGCAGAGGAACTAAAAGACAAAAAATCTCTCCGGAAGTATTGGGCCATTGTCCATGGTAATCTTCCTAACGATCGGGGCATGATTGAAGCACCAATTGGTCGCAGTGAAAAGGACCGGAAAAAACAAGCAGTGACGGCGAAAGGAAAACCTGCCGTGACCCGTTTTCAAGTCTTGGAACGCTTTGGAAATTACACGCTGGTAGAGTTGCAACTGGAGACCGGTCGCACCCACCAAATTCGGGTGCACATGGCCTATATTGGCCATCCAGTAGCTGGAGATCCTGCTTATGGTCCTAAGAAGACACTCAAAGGGAAAGGACAGTTTCTTCATGCACGGACACTTGGTTTTACCCACCCTCGCACAGGAGTGACTTTGGAATTTACAGCAGAAGTGCCAGCGATCTTTGAGAAAACGCTGGAAGATCTTCGAAAAGGATAATGAAGATGGCTGAATGGAGATTCAGTCACTTTCATTACATACGAAATAAATAGTATTAGAAAGAAACATAGAGATGAAAGCAAAACGAATCGTCTTTAAAGTAGGGACCTCGTCTTTGACCAATCCCGGTGGGAGTCTCTCCAGACAGAAGGTCAAGGTCATCACCCAGCAGTTGGCTCTCTTACACGAATCGGGCCATGAGTTGATCTTGGTCTCATCAGGGGCGGTTGCTGCTGGGTTTGGTGCCCTTGGTTTTAAGAAACGACCGACTAAGGTGGCAGACAAGCAAGCCTCTGCAGCAGTTGGTCAAGGTTTATTGATGGAAGAATATACCTCTAATCTTCTTTTACGCAACATTGTTTCTGCACAAATTTTATTAACCCAGGATGACTTTGCGGATCAACGTCGCTATAAGAATGCCCACCAGGCCCTTTCTGTCTTACTAAACCGTGGGGCGATTCCGATTATCAATGAAAATGATACGGTCTCTATCGCTGAGCTAAAAGTTGGTGACAATGATACCTTGAGTGCGCAGGTTGCGGCCATGGCCCAGGCGGATCTTTTGGTGCTGTTGACGGATGTGGATGGCCTCTATACAGCCAATCCTTCTCAGGATCCAACAGCCAAGCGTTTGGAGCGGATCGAGCAAATTTCTCGCGAGATGATCGAGATGGCTGGAGGTGCAGGTAGTAGCAATGGAACTGGCGGAATGCTGACCAAACTCAAGGCAGCGACCCTGGCGACAGAGTCTGGGGTTCCTGTCTATATTTGCTCATCTCTCAAGCCTGATGCCTTGATCGAAGCGGCGCAAGAACAAGCAGATGGTAGTAACTTCCTTGCAGAGGACAAGGGGTTAAAAACCCAGAAGCAATGGCTAGCCTTTTATGCAGAAAGTAAAGGAGCTCTTTGGGTGGATGCTGGAGCGGCTGAGGCCTTGTTGCAATACGGAAAGAGCTTATTAATTTCGGGTGTGACCAAGGCAGAAGGGGATTTTTCTTATCAAGACATCGTCAGCGTCTATCATCAAGAGTCAGGACAATTGCTAGGGAAAGGGAAAGTTCGTCTCGGCCAGTCGGCTGTACACGATATGCTCCAATCTAAAAAAGCCAAGGGAATCCTTATCCACCGGGATGATTGGATCTCGGTAACCCCTGAGATTGACTTACTCTTTACAGAATTCTAAAGGAAAATGTATGGAAACAACACAAGAACAATTAGCCTTAGCGAGATCGGCTAAGAAAAGCATCAATACGGCCAGTACAGCTCTTAAAAATCAGGCCTTAGAAGCTATGGCCAGTCAGCTTCTGAAAGCGACGGAAGCCATTTTAGCAGCCAATCAAATCGATATGGAAGCGGCACGCGGGAAGATCTCTGAAGTCATGCTAGATCGCCTATTTCTTGATCAAGAGCGGATTGCAGGGATGGCACAAGGTATCCGTGCTTTAATCGATCTGCCAGATCCGATTGGGGAAGTGCTGGATACTGAAGTTTTGGAAAATGGCCTTGAAATCCAGAAAGTTCGAGTCGCCATGGGCGTCATTGGGATCATTTATGAAAGCCGTCCAAATGTAACGTCAGACGCTGCAGCGCTTGCCATCAAGAGTGGAAATGCAGTGGTTCTTCGTACTGGAAAAGATGCCTTTCATTCTGCCCAAGCGATCGTGACCGCTCTTAAGGCTGGATTGGAAGAAGCCGAACTCAATCCAGACCTTCTCCAATTGATCCAAGATACGAGTCGAGCTTCCAGCCTTGCTATGATGAAGGCCAAGGGCTACCTGGACTTGCTCATTCCACGTGGTGGTGCTGGCTTGATCCAAGCAGTGGTTGAAAATGCCATTGTCCCCGTGATAGAGACAGGAACTGGAATTGTTCATGTTTATGTGGACAAGGAGGCTGACTTCCAGAAAGCCCTAGCGATTATTGAAAATGCCAAGACCAGTCGCCCCTCTGTCTGCAATGCTATGGAGGTCTTGTTGGTCGATCAAGCGATCGCGTCTGATTTCTTGCCTTTGGTCAAAGAGCGCTTAGTGGATGAGCGGGAAAGATCGGTTGAGTTGCGTCTAGATGAGGACGCACAGGCTATCATTTCTGGAACAGCAGCACAGGAGCAGGATTTTGATACCGAATTTTTAGATTATATTTTAGCAGTCAAGGTAGTTGATGGAGTTGAGGAAGCGGTGGACCATATAGAAGCCCACAGCACCCATCATTCGGATGCCATTGTGACTGAAAATCCTGAGACAGCCGCTTATTTTACCAAGCAAGTAGATTCAGCAGCCGTTTATGTCAATGCGTCTACACGCTTTACAGATGGGGGTCAATTTGGCCTAGGTTGTGAAATGGGGATCTCGACCCAAAAACTCCATGCGCGTGGACCAATGGGACTGCGGGAGATGACTAGTTACAAGTATATCGTCAGTGGAAATGGTCAAGTGAGGTAAGTCATGAAAGTAGCATTTATCGGTCTTGGAAATATGGGAGCTAGTCTGGCCAAAGCGGTCGCAAAAGAAGTGGCTAACACAGACCTGCTCTTGGTCAACCGTTCCCCTCAAAAGGTGGAAGAGTTTATCAGCCAGTATGGGGGAACGGCGTCTAATCTTGAACAAGTCTTTCAAGAGGCTGAAGTAATCTTTTTAGGGGTCAAACCCTATCAGATTTGTCCTCTCCTAGGAGAGTATCAAGGCATCTTGGACCAACGCTCTAATCTCTTACTGGTTTCCATGGCTGCAGGCCTGGAATTAGAAAAGATGGCTGACGTGATCCAGAACGACCAGCTAGGGCTAATTCGCATCATGCCCAATACGCCTGTAGCCATTGGTCAAGGGGTCATCAGTCTGGCCCGCTCCCAAGCAGTGACAGACCAGCAAGTAGCCAAAGTCAACCAGCTCTTATCAGGTGCTGGGGCTCTCTATGAAATTGAAGAAAAATTGATGGATCCTGCAACGGCTATCGCAGGCTGTGGGCCAGCCTTTGTCTATCAGATGATTGAAGCCATGGCAGATGCAGGAGTAGGATTAGGACTTACACGAGAGCAAGCCTTGCAGATGGCTGCACAGACCTTCCAAGGAGCTAGTCAAATGGTCCTAGAGACAGGCGAGCACCCAGCCCGCTTGAGAGATGCAGTTTGTAGCCCAGGTGGCTCTACCATCGCAGGAGTCAACCGCTTAGAACAAGTCGGCTTGCGGGGCGACATCATTGCAGGAGTGGAAGCAGCCTATAAACGTACCCAAGAATTGGGACAAGAGGCAACGAAGGAATAGAAAAAGATTGGTTTTTGCCAATCTTTCAAGTTGAAGATATAGTCCTCTTAAAAACTTTCCTTAGGTGAGTACGGACGTCAGCGAACTTCATAGAAGTTCCATGACTAAATTAAGATACAAAGGGCGTCTGCGGATAAAGTCAAAATAGGAAGTTTGACGCAGAATCTTTCGATTCTAGGAGAACTTATCTTTTTGACACAATCCGCAGCCCGTGTTCAATTCATTTTGAGCCCCTTCGCTCTTTAATTTCCGGGCTCAGGCTAAAACAGTTTCCCAAACTGTTTTACTCTCAATAATTCCGAGTGCTAGAAACAAGAGTGTTTCTAGCACTTTTCTCACGGCGGAAAGTTTCAATAGAGGATTGGATAACACTGACTAATATATTTTTATAGGATTTGTATAATAGAACATTTTTCTACGTTCTCCAAGATTGGTTTTTTGGCCAATCTTTTTTACGTTAGAGCGAATCTATTTCTACCAAACCGTTTTCGGTCAGACGATAGATTTTTTGGCAGACTTCTTTGAGGAAAGTCCGGTCGTGGGAGACCGTGACTAGTCCGCCTGGGTAGTCTGCGAATAGGCGTCGAATTTCTGGTTGGGAAGTGGGGGAAAAATTGCGAGTAGGCTCGTCCAAGAGCAGAAACTGGGGACATGTGAGCACTAATTGAAGGAGAATGAGTTTTCCTTGCTGGCCACCAGAAAGTTCAGAGATCGGATGGTGCATTTCAGAATAGGTAAAATTTAGAGAGGCTAAATGCAATTGAATGGTATTGATTTCTTCGCGATCACCTGAATGCTGTAAGAATTGAACTGGTGTCTGAGTCAGAGGGAGGCCTTCAGTGTAATCTTGAGGCATATAGGCAGTGCGGATACTTTCATTCTTCTGTAGACTTTTCCATATTATTTTTAGGAAAGTGGATTTCCCCACACCGTTGGAACCGATAATCCCTATTTTATCCTGTCCTAGAAGAGTAAGGGAGAGGTTCTTGACCAGGACCCGGTCACCAATGGCGAGTTCTTCCTGATCTAATAGAAGGACTCGTTTTTGAGGAGACAAGGGAGTGAGGGGAGGAAAATGCAGATTGATGACTTCCTCATCATAGGGTTGGGGAGTCATGGATTGGAATTCTCGCTCGTAGCGCTTTTCTTGTGAGAGGAGGGACTTCATTTTCTTTGCCAGGAGACGTCCAGCAGTGCTATCCTTAGTGTTTCGTAAGGATGTTTCAACTTGCTGACGGACGCGGCGATGCTTCTCCATTGTTTTTCGGTAGGTTCGTTGATCGTTGGCAGCTTGCTGGGACTGCTGCTTGAATTGTTGCTCCCTTTGGCTACTGTAGTCCTGATAGCCTAGGTGCTCTACAATGGTTTCAGCCTCCTTGCGGTGTTTGATCTGTCTTAGATGGATGATCGTATCCGCCGTCTGAGTCAAAAAATCCTCATGATGGGAAATAAATAAAATGGTTTGGGGGCTAGTTTGGATCATCTGCTGGAGCCAGTCCAGGGTTTCTAAATCCAGATCGTTTGAAGGTTCATCTAAAAATAGTAATTCATGAGGACGACAAAGTTCGTGAAGCAGTTGGACTTTGAGGGCTTCTCCTCCAGATAGACTTCCAATAATTTGGTCGCTTGAAAAGCGGTCGCTATCAAACTGCAATTGATCAGCCAGTCTGTAGAGGGTGGCATAGTCTAGTTCGTCTTCTCCAAAAAAATATTCTTCCAAGGTTTTTCCCTTCAAGGCTTCCGGTAACGCTTGGGGAATATAGGCATAGGAGTGAAAGGAAGTGGTGATTTTGCCTTCTATTGTCAGATAATCTGGTATGGATTTTGGGGACATGAGGACATGAAGCAAAGAAGACTTTCCATTTCCTTCTTCGCCAATAATGGCAACTTTTTCCCCTTCATGAATGGTTAGGGATAAATCGCGAACCAGATCGCGTAAATCTTTTGTGTGGCGGATGGTGAGGTGGGATAGTTTTAGCATAAGATTCCTTTCTACTGGGACAAAAAAACAGCTCTACCTATTTAGTAGAGCTGTATTCAAGTGGACCCAAACAGAAAAAGACCTTATTAAGCCAACAAAACGTTGGAGAATAGGCGAGAGGGCACACAAAAAGAGATAGAACAAGCAGTCCACTAAATAAAGTATCTTATTTAACGAAACTTAGTTGTTCATATCTCCTTACCTCCGAATGTGATCAGCTTTATTCTATTCTTTTCATTCCTTCTTGTCAAGGAAATCCTTGCTTCATCCACCCTTTTCTTCTCGGACTTAGGGGGATTTTATGGTATAATTAGAGGTATGCATACAAAACCAACGTCCGCTTATGTTCACATCCCATTTTGTACCCAGATTTGTTTTTATTGTGATTTTTCGAAGGTCTTTATTAAGAACCAACCGGTCGATGCTTATCTAGATCATTTGATCCAAGAATTTCGTCGGGAGGAAATCACAAATTTACGAACTCTCTATATTGGGGGTGGGACACCGACAGCCTTAACTGCGGATCAGCTAGAGTATCTGCTCAAGGAGCTGACCAAGTCGCTTGATCTCTCTCAGATGGAGGAGTTGACCATCGAGGCCAATCCTGGTGATTTGGATCCGGATAAGATTGCTGTCTTAAAGGATTCGCCGGTCAATCGGGTTTCTTTGGGCGTACAGACCTTTGATAATCGCTTGCTCAAAAAGATTGGTCGGAGCCATCAGGAGCAGGATATCTATGACAATATCGATCGTCTGAAGTTGGCTGGTTTTGACAATATTTCGATCGACCTCATCTATGCGCTTCCGACGCAAACCATGGAGCAGGTCCAGGAAAATGTCGCTAAGGCTCTTGCCCTCGATATTCCCCATATGAGCCTCTATAGCTTGATTCTGGAGAATCACACCGTCTTTATGAATCGCATGAGACGGGGCAAGCTTCCTCTACCAAAGGAGGAGTTAGAAGTGGAGATGTTCGAGTACATCATTCAGGAGTTGGAGCGTGCGGGCTTTGAGCATTACGAAATTTCCAATTTCTCCAAGCCTGGTTTTGAAAGTCGCCACAACCTCATGTATTGGGATAATGCGGAGTATTATGGCTTGGGAGCTGGTGCATCCGGCTATGTCAATGGTGTTCGCTATAAGAATCATGGGCCTATCCGTCACTATATGCAGGCGGTCGAAGAGGGAAATGCGCGTGTCCAAGAAGAACATCTGAGTCAGACAGAAATGATGGAAGAAGAGATGTTTCTAGGACTCCGTAAGAAAACAGGCGTTTCCAAGAAGCGTTTCGAAGAAAAGTTTGGTGTGAATTTTGACCAACAATATGGATCAGTGGTTGAGGAATTGACCCAGCAGGGACTCTTGGTACCTGACAAGGACATTGTACGAATGACCAAGAAAGGTCTCTTTTTAGGAGACACTGTAGCAGAGAAGTTTATTTTGGAGTAGAAGATGGCAAAAACATTTGAATACAGCATGAAAATTCCTTTTGATATGAGCGATGTCAATGGATTTATAAAAATTCCGCAATTGATCTTGCTGTCTTTGCAGGTATCAGGCATGCAATCGATTGAGCTGGGCATGAGTGATATGTACATTCTAGAGAATTACAATCTAGTCTGGATTATCACGGATTACAATATGAAGATCGATCGTCTCCCAGTTTTTGATGAGAAGATCACTATCGAAACCTATGCCATGAGTCACAATCGCCTATTCTGCTACCGGGCCTTTAATATCAAAGATGAGGAAGGCAATACCATTATTGAGATGGTCGCAACCTTTGTCTTGATGGATCGTGATACGCGCAAGGTCCATCCTGTTATGTCTGAGATTGCGGATGCCTTTGACTCAGAGTTTTCAAAAACCATGCTCCGTGGTCCCCGTTTTAAGGAGTTAGAAGGGGGCGTGGAACAAGAATACCGAGTTCGTTTTTACGACTTGGATATGAACGGACATGTCAATAATAGCAAGTACTTGGACTGGGTCTTTGAGGTGATGGGAGCAGATTTCTTGACCCATCATGTCCCTAAAAAAGTTCATCTAAAATATGTCAAAGAAGTGCTGGCAGGAGGTGTCATTACCTCTCAATATGAACAAGAGGGCTTGAAGACTCAGCACCAAATTTCCTCAGATGGTCAGATCAATGCCCAAGCTGAAATTGAGTGGGAAGAAGTAGAAGAAAAGGGTTGGAATTATGGAAAGTAGAAGATTAAAAAATAAAAAACAGGAACTTGAAAGCTATCAAAAACGGGTTGTGGCCTATGCCAAGCGTCAAAAGAACCCTTTGTACATGTTGGGAGATTGGCTCTTGACTCTTTGTGCTTTGGGCATCATCCTGGTAGAGGAAATTTATAAATTTTTCCGCTATCGCTTGAATTTAGAGAGTTTTAATCGCTTTTTAAGAGAAGATATACGCTGGTATCGGGTCTGGATCCATTTCACCTTGGCCTTTCTTTTACCGGTCATGATCTTCTCGATTGGGATTACTAGCCAATCAGGATCCTTCTGGTCCAATTTCTATCACCGCTTGTCTCAAGGCGTGCTCTTTAGCACGACAGTCAGCCTCGCTGCGACCTTGGTGACGGATTTTGTGGAGAATTTGCAACCAGAAACTAAGTCTGACGGGAAAAATCGGAGCACTAAACGCACGGTTTATCAAATCAGTGTGGATCAGGCAACCGTGATAGGCTTGTTATTGACCATTGTGATCCTCATGGTAGCATCCTTCTTGTTCACCCAATCGGGAAGTCAAGGGATTAATTTTACAGGTTTGGTGTTACAATTTGTCCTCTATGCTGGAGCATTGCTCTTATATGGTTCTGGTGGACGAGTCGATGCAGAGAAGTTTCATGAAGAAGCTGACACAGAAAGGGAAGAATAAATGCACTATAAGGGCTATTTGATTGATTTGGATGGCACTATTTACAAAGGAAAATCACGAATTCCTGCAGGAGAAGCTTTTGTTCATGAACTGCAGGCGCGTGAGATTCCCTATCTCTTTGTGACCAACAATACAACCCGCACACCAGAGACTGTTCGGGATATGCTGGCCACTCATTTCAATATTGAAACCCCAGTTTCGACTATCTATACAGCTACCCTTGCGACCATTGACTACATGAATGACCAAAATTTGGGCAAAAAGGTCTATGTGATCGGAGAAGCGGGGCTCAAAGATGCTATTGAAGAAGCTGGCTATATCATGGATGAAGAAGCACCTGATTATGTGGTGATTGGACTGGATTGGCAAGTGGATTATGAGAAGTTTGCTCTTGCGACCTTGGCGATTCAAAAAGGAGCGCACTTTATTGGGACCAATCCGGACCTGAACATTCCAACAGAGCGTGGCTTGATGCCAGGAGCAGGATCCCTGATTGCCCTTGTCGAAGCAGCGACACGGGTCGAGCCAGTGATCATTGGGAAACCAAAGGCCATCATCATGGATAAGGCTATTGAACATCTGGGGTTTGAAAGAGAAGAAGTCGTTATGGTAGGGGATAATTATCTAACAGATATTCGTGCTGGTATTGACAATGGGATTCCAACCCTTTTGGTGACGACAGGTTTTACCAAACCAGAAGAAGTGCCGACCTTACCAATTGCACCGACACATGTTGTTTCCAGTTTAGCGGAGTGGGATTTTGATGCTTAGAAGTTTGAAATCAATCAACCAATTTTTCTTTATCTTGTCAGCTACGATTCTTCTCACCATTGCTCTCGCTTGGGCCCTCTATCCCGTGGAGATTCATTGGTTGGGGATTCAAAGTCGAACTGGTTTTTCGGCTTCAGTCATCATGAAGAATTTTAATGTCTTGATGAACTATTTGACCAATCCTTTTCAATGGGTGTTGAAGATGCCTCAATTCCCCTCTTCAAAAAATGGTTTGCACCATTTTGAGGCTGTCAAGTACCTGTTTCATTTAGTGACAGTTGTTTTCGTGGTCACTCTCCCTGGTTTTATCCAGTTTATGCGGACAGTTGTCAAAAAAGGCTACCTGGCCTTATACCGTAGTCTCTTCTTTTGGATGATGGTTTTACCAGTGGTGATTGCAGTGGTGGCTGTTATGATTGGCTTTGATCAATTCTTTACGCTCTTTCATCAGGTCTTATTTGCTGGGGACAATACTTGGCTCTTTGATCCGCGCGTGGATTCGATTATTCTTGCATTACCAGAAGACTACTTTATGCATGCCTTTTTGATTTTCTTTGTCTTATACGAAGGAATGTGTGCGAGTTTTTATCTATTTTCTAGGAGGAAGAAATGAACCAATACAACCGATTATTAGACCCTAAAAAAGATATAGGAAGGTATTCCGGGACACTTGCCATTTATCTCTTGGTAATGACCTTGGTAACCGTCCTGTGGGAAGTCCTCCTTGGATTGACCATAGCAGGCTCTCTCAGAAAAGATCCAAGTCAAGTAACAGAGAAACTCAATGCCCTGAATGTTTGGGCTGGTATTCCCTACCTCATCTCTATTTCCATTGGACTCTTTCTCTTTAATGCCTATCGCAAGAAGGCCCTTTATAAATATGATCTCAAGCACAAGGGACGTAAGATGACTCTTTCAGTCTTCTTTATTCTTCTCGCCTTTCTTGGCTTTTCTCAAGTTTTTTCATCTGTGATGACACAAATGATTGAGCGCATGTTTGAGACCATTGGCCTTCATTCTCCAACACCCGATCTAGGTGATACGATTGAGCGATCATGGACTATGCTCTTGTATGCTGGATTTTTTGGTCCTATCACAGAGGAATTCTTCTTCCGTGGAGCCGGCTTGCGAGGCTTGGAACGGTATGGCAAGATCTTCGCCATTGTCATGACGGCTATCTTGTTTGGACTCTTTCATGCCAATTTTGACCAGCTCTTTTTCGCGAGTATCATTGGTCTAGGTTTCGGCTACATTGCCTTTGAATACAATATCTGGTGGGCTATTTTCTATCACATTTTCAATAACTTTGTGATTTCCCAAGGCTTGCATTATGTGGCCTATCATGTGGACGAGGGACTAGCGAATTGGCTCCAAATTGGTGTTTTAGCTATTGGTTCCATTGTCATGATAGTGGTTCTTGCGACTAAATGGCCTGCTATCAAGGCTTATATTCAAGCCAATAAACCTCAACCGGGAGTTTTCCAGCGTTCCCTCGCGTCCTTCTGGTTCTGGTTCTTCGTGTTATTTACTATCCTGATGTCTATTGTTCCTTATGTGATTCCGATCTTCCAGATGGCTAATCTCAAAGGATAAAGTTTATCGATTGCTAGTAAAGGGGGATCCTTTTAGACCCCTCTTTTTTGCTATGAAAAAGGGCAAGTGAAGATGAAGGATTGAGGATGAGGGTCTGATATACTATTTAATAATTATTTTTTACTTGGTGAAGGTGGATAACAATAATACAAACATACTAGAGAGAGGCTAACCCCTCCCTTTTTTGCTATAATAGAGAGTATGAATAACTTGATTAAATCCAAGCTCGAGCTCTTGCCGACGAGTCCGGGCTGTTACATTCACAAAGACAAGAACGGTACCATCATCTATGTGGGGAAGGCCAAGAATCTTCGCAATCGGGTGCGTTCCTATTTCAGAGGGAGCCACGATACCAAGACAGAAGCGCTGGTATCTGAGATTGTGGATTTTGAATTTATCGTCACCGAGTCCAATATTGAGGCCTTGCTTCTTGAGATCAACCTCATCAAGGAGAACAAGCCCAAATACAATATCATGCTCAAGGACGACAAGTCTTATCCCTTCATCAAGATTACCAATGAGCGCTATCCGCGCCTCATCATCACGCGCCAGGTCAAAAAGGATGGTGGGCTCTATTTCGGTCCTTATCCAGACGTAGGAGCGGCCAATGAGATCAAGCGGCTTTTGGATCGGATTTTCCCATTCCGCAAGTGTACCAATCCACCTTCCAAGGTCTGCTTTTACTACCATTTAGGGCAATGTATGGCCCACACAGTCTGCCACAAGGACGAGGCTTATTTTAAGGGCATGGCCCAGGAGGTTTCTGATTTCCTCAAGGGGCAGGATGACAAGATTATCGATGAGCTCAAGCTCAAGATGACTACCGCTGCGCAAAACATGGAATTTGAGCGGGCAGCCGAGTATCGGGATCTGATCCAGGCTATTGGGACCCTGCGGACCAAACAGCGGGTCATGGCCAAGGATTTGCAGAACCGGGATGTCTTTGGCTACTACGTGGACAAGGGCTGGATGTGTGTGCAGGTCTTCTTTGTCCGTCAGGGCAAGCTGATCGAGCGCGACGTCAATCTCTTCCCTTACTATAATGATCCGGACGAGGATTTCTTGACCTATGTGGGGCAGTTTTACCAGGAGAAATCTCACCTGATCCCCAATGAAATCTTGATCCCTCAAGACATCGATGAGGAAGCGGTCAAGGCCCTAGTAGATACCAAGGTCCTTAAGCCCCAGCGTGGGGAGAAGAAGCAGTTGGTCAATCTGGCCATTAAGAATGCACGTGTCAGTCTGGAGCAGAAGTTCAATCTCCTTGAAAAATCGATGGAAAAGACCCAAGGTGCCATTGAAAATCTTGGAAAACTCCTGCAAATTCCAACTCCTGTGCGCATTGAGTCCTTTGACAACTCCAACATCATGGGGACCAGTCCAGTTTCAGCCATGGTGGTCTTTGTCAATGGGAAGCCAAGCAAAAAGGACTACCGCAAGTACAAGATCAAGACCGTCGTCGGACCAGATGACTATGCCAGCATGCGGGAGGTCATTCGCAGACGCTACAGCCGTGTCATGCGGGATGGCCTGACGCCACCTGATCTGATCGTTATCGATGGGGGTCAGGGCCAGGTTAATATCGCTAAACAGGTGATCCAAGAAGAGTTGGGGCTGGATATTCCCATTGCAGGCCTACAAAAGAATGACAAGCACCAGACCCATGAATTGCTCTTTGGCGATCCTCTCCAAATCATTGAACTTTCGCGCACCTCACAGGAATTTTTCCTCCTCCAACGGATCCAAGATGAAGTCCACCGTTTCGCCATCACATTTCACCGCCAGCTAAGGTCTAAGAATTCCTTCTCCTCCCAGCTGGACGGCATCGAAGGCTTGGGACCAAAACGCAAGCAGTTGCTGATGAAACACTTCAAATCACTGACCAAGATCAAAGAAGCTACTGTAGATGAGATCGTCACGGTCGGTATCCCACGACCAGTCGCGGAGGCAGTGCAAGCCAAGCTCCATCAAGGAAAGCAAGAAGAAGCAAGTCCCTTGGTGGAAGTGGCGGAGGATTCTGAACCATACCAATCATAAGGAGTTTATAATGAACAATAGAATCGCTATTTTATCTGATATTCACGGAGATACAAGAGCCCTTAAGGCAGTGATTGCGGATGCGCGTGCTCTAGGCGCGACGGAATTCTGGCTTTTAGGGGACATTTTACTTCCGGGTCCTGGAAGAGATGACCTTTTTGAATTGCTGGATGCGATACCTATTACAGCGGCTGTTCGTGGAAATTGGGACGATTGTGTCTTAGAGGCTTTAGATGGCGAGTACGGGTTAGAGGATCCGCAGGAGATCCAACTTCTTCGCCTTACTCAGTACCTCATGGAAGGACTTGATACCAAGCGGATCGATTGGCTTCGCTCCCTTCCATTGATAGAGAAGAAGGAGGTCAATGGCATTCGCTTTTCACTGACACACAACTTGCCAGAAAAGAATTATGGTGGAGACTTGCGTCCAGCAAATGCGACGGAGAACTTTGACCAATTGCTGGATGATCAGACGGATATGGCGATCTACGGTCATGTCCACAAACAGTTGCTTCGCTATGGCAGTCAGGGCCAACAGATCCTTAATCCAGGAACTATTGGTATGCCTTATTTTGACTGGGAACCAATTCAAAACCACAGAGCACAGTATGCTCTGATCGATGTCGAAGAAGATGGGGTGACCAACCTGCAATTTCGTAAGGTGGCCTATGACTATGAAGCAGAGCTCCAAGATGCTAAGGACAAGGGCCTTCCCTTTATTGAGATGTACGAAGAATTGAGACGCGAGGATAACTATCGGGGCCATAACATCGAGCTTCTAACGAGCTTAATTGAGAAATACGGTTATGCCAAAGAAGTAGCTGCCTATTTCAATCTTTCCAATGAATCATAGGTGGATCTCTTGTGTATTCAACCTATAACAAAGAAGCGGATCTTCAAAATGTCCGCTTCTTTTTTCACAATCTTAGGCTGTAAAACCCTGCAAGCTCTTTCATTTTGTGTTAAAATAGAGGTAACAGAAATAGAAAAGGAAGTTGACTATGAAATTCCTAGAACTCAACAAAAAACGTCATGCGATCAAGCATTTCACTGACCAACCGGTCGATCCAAAGGATGTACGGACTGCCATTGAGATCGCAACCTTGGCCCCTAGTGCCCACAATAGCCAGCCTTGGAAATTTGTGGTCGTTCGTCAAAAAAATGCGGAATTGGCAAAATTAGCCTATGGTGCAAACTACGATCAAGTCATGGAAGCACCTGTGACCATCGCCCTCTTTACAGATACTGATTTGCAAAAACGGGCTCGCAAGATTGCACGTGTCGGTGGGGTGAAAAACTTCACAGACGAGCAGTTGCAATACTTTATGCAAAATCTTCCTGCTGAATTTGCACGCTATGATGCCCAACAAACAAGTGATTACTTGGCTTTGAATGCCGGTCTTGTGGCCATGAACTTGGTACTTGCTTTGACGGACCAAGGCATTGGAACCAATATTATCTTGGGATTTGATAAATCAAAAATCAATGAAGTATTGGACATCGAAGAGCGTTTCCGTCCGGAAGTCTTGATTACGGTTGGCTATGCGGCTGAAAAAGTAGAGCCAAGCTATCGCTTACCAGTGGACGAAATCATTGACAAACGCTAAGCCAATTAGCAAATAGAAGATCGAGGAGGAATTCATGACAACAGTTGACTTTAAAGCAGAAGTAGAAAAACGTCGCGATGAGATGATGGCTGACCTATACAGCCTCTTGGAAATCAATTCTGAACGCGATGACAGCAAGGCAGATGCAGAGCATCCTTTTGGACCTGGTCCTGTAAAAGCTCTTGAAAAATTCTTGGAAATTGCCAAACGTGATGGCTATGAAACCAAGAATGTCGACAATTATGCCGGTCACTTTACCTTTGGTGAAGGAGAAGAAGAGCTTGGGATCTTTGCCCATATGGACGTCGTGCCTGCAGGTAGTGGCTGGAAGACAGATCCATACAAACCAGAAATTATCGATGGTAAGCTCTATGCGCGTGGTTCGTCTGATGATAAAGGGCCTACAATGGCCTGCTACTATGGGTTGAAGATCATTAAAGACCTAGGACTCCCTGTTTCTAAGCGCGTGCGCTTTGTTGTCGGTACAGATGAAGAATCAGGCTGGGGCGACATGGATTACTATTTCAAACATGTCGGACTACCTGAGCCAGATTTTGGCTTCTCACCAGATGCGGAATTCCCAATCATCAATGGAGAAAAAGGAAACATCACTGAGTACCTTCATTTTGGAAATGACAACACAGGAAGTGCCCATCTTCATAGCTTTACAGGTGGCCTTCGTGAAAATATGGTACCAGAGTCAGCGACTGCAGTCGTTTCTGGACAACTACCAGATCTTGCTGGCCTCTTAGATGCCTTTGCCAAGGAACACCAACTCAAGTATGAAATCTCAACTGTTGATGAAGAAACCTATACCGTTACGATTGTTGGGAAATCTGCTCATGGATCAACTCCTGAAGATGGAATTAATGGTGCGACCTACTTGGCTCTCTTGTTGAACCAATTTGATTTTGGTGGTGCTGCTAAGGCTTACCTTCATGTGACAGCCTCACTTCTTCACGAAGATTTTGCTGGTGAAAAATTAGGTATTGCCCATACAGATGCCAAAATGGGACCATTGAGCATGAATGCAGGTGTCTTCCATTTTGATGACAGCCAAGCAGACAACACTATTGCCCTCAATATCCGTTACCCTCAAGGTACAGATCCTGAAACCATCAAATCCACCCTTGAAAAGATCGAAGGAGTGGCTACAGTAAGCTTGTCAGCCCATGGTCACACACCTCACTATGTTCCGATGGATGATGAATTGGTATCCACCCTCTTGCGTGTTTACGAAAAACAAACTGGCCTCAAAGGACATGAACAAGTGATCGGTGGAGGTACCTTTGGTCGCCTCTTGAAACGTGGGGTTGCCTTTGGTGCTATGTTCCCAGACTATGTCAATACCATGCACCAAGCTAATGAGTTCGCAGATGTTGAAGATCTCTATCGTGCAGCAGCTATTTACGCAGAAGCCATCTATGAACTAATCAAATAATCCACTACTCGGCCAGTTTTTCTGGCTGAGTTTTTCCATAGAAGGAGGACTTATGTCAAGGATTGAAAGCATTAAACAAGCCATTATGGCAGATCCTCAAAATAAAGCATATACAGATAAAGGAATCGAGCCACTCTTTGCAGCTCCAAAGACAGCTCGTATCAATATCATCGGACAGGCACCTGGATTGAAAACGCAAGAAGCAGGCATTTACTGGAAGGATAAGAGTGGTGACCGCCTGCGCGAATGGTTAGGAGTTGACGAAGACACCTTTTACCATTCTGGTTTGTTTGCGGTCATTCCTATGGATTTTTATTTCCCAGGGCATGGAAAATCTGGTGACCTTCCACCTCGCAAAGGCTTTGCGGAAAAGTGGCACCCTCAACTCCTCAAGGAGTGTCCGGATATTGAATTGACCCTCTTAATTGGACAATATGCCCAAGCATACTACCTTCATGAAAAGGTTAGTGGCAAAGTAACCGAACGCGTTCACCATTTTAAAGACTATTTGCCAACCTATTTTCCACTTGTTCACCCTTCCCCTCGCAATCAAATCTGGATGGCTAAAAATCCTTGGTTTGAGGCAGAGGTGGTGCCGGAATTGCAAACCTTAGTACAAGAGATCATTCAAAAATAAAGGAGAGCGACGATGGATCCTTATCAACAAGTTAAAGAAAAATTAGATGAGTTGGGAATTTCATTTGATGTGGTGGAACACCCACCTGCATTCACGACTGAGCAGGCGGATTCTTATATTGAAGGCTTAGAAGGTGTCCGGACCAAGACTATGTTTTTGACCAACAAAAAGAAAACTCAATACTATTTGCTCATCATGGATGACCAGAAACCATTGGATATGGATGATTTCAAAGAGCAAGTGGAAGCCAACCGGATCCGCATGGCTTCAGCAGATTCTTTAGCTGAAAAAATGCAATTACCGCCAGGAACGGTTTCTCCATTTGGTTTATTGAACAATGAAGAAAAAGATATTCGAGTCTATTTCGATAAAGACATTGTGTCAGAGGAGATCATGACCTTCCATCCCAATACCAACGAAAAAACGATCTTTATTAAAACCCAAGACTTGTTCCGATTTTTAGAGTCTATTGGCTTTAACTATGAAATACTATCCCTTACATAACATATCTTACAGGAGAAATCATGAAAGAAATTCCATTTTCAAGCTTTTACCAAGTTTATCAAAAAGGAAACATACACGTTCTTGATGTACGCGAGCAGGAAGAGTATGATGCCCTTCACTTAGATGGGGTTCGTCTTCTTCCCTTATCTGAGTTAGCAGATCGCTACCAGGAATTAGAGAAGGATCAGTCCTATTATGTCATCTGCAAGTCTGGTCGACGCTCAGCACGCGCTTGCCAATTTTTGGAAGAGCAAGGCTATGATGTGACCAACGTCCAAGGTGGCATGGATGCATTTGAATCCTAAGAAACGGGAGTAGTAAAGAACTCCGTAAAATAAAAAAAGTTGAAAAGGTTCCCCAAACCTTTTCAATCTTCCCACCTCCACAACCTTCAACAGTCTGGGAGACTGTTGAAGGTTGTGGATAAAGGAAACTTTGTTTCCCTCATTAGGTCATCTTTGGAGCTTAAAAGGCGAACAAAGATGCCAATCAACCACTGCGTCTTGCACTTATTCCTATCAAACATCAAAGGCTGGACAGTTTTTGCCCAGCCTCTTTTTCTTTACTAATTTCTAAAAATGAGTAGAATTTGTATGTTTTTCAAAAGATATTACAGGGATTTTCCAGTCTTTCATTGAAAATGGTTCAGAAATTTTGTATAATACCCTAGTATAAACAATAGTTAAGGAGATTCATTATGTCAAAACAAGATTGGCTGGATTATTTCGAAGCCGTAAATGGTCGTTCTGCTAGTGCAGAAGAAATTGCTCAAGCACTGGCTGCAGGAGAATTTCAAGAAGAAGTAGTGGTTCCAGAAACTCCACAAGCCCCAGAATTTGTCGCAGCACCAACTGCCCCTGTGGAAGAACCAGTAGCAGCTCCAGTTCAAGAGCCTGTCCCTCAAGCAGCTCCAACGAATGGGCCTGCTTTCCAACAAGCTCCACAACAAGCCTACCAACAACCTACTCAAGCAGCTTATCAACAAGCTCCTTACCAAGGTCAACCAGGACAAGCCTATCCTGCCCAACCAAGTCAATTTGGTGTAGCCGTTGGTGGTTACTGGAATTGGTTCCTTTCAGCTTTGAAACGTCCAACAGCTGTAGAAAATCCAAAAGCTCTTAACGGAATTTTACAGTATGTCTTAACTGCCTTTGTCTTGACCTTGGGGACATTCTTCACAGCTAGTGGATTTACAGGTGGTTATGGAATGGATTTCCGTGCCTTTATGTTGACATTGATTTCCCTATTCTTTAGCCTTTACGCCTTTCAAGTAGCTGGATTCTTTGTTCGTCGTGTGGTTCTTCAAGATAAGGAATACAGTTACGGTCGTTCATTTGAAGAGTTTGGACGTTTGTCTGTTTACACATTGCCACTTGCCCTCCTTGCTTTCTTAGTAGGTCTTGTAAAAGTTTATGAATTTTATGGCTTTGTAAACTTCCTTATTTTCTTCTTGTTCTTTGTTGGAACATGCTATGTCGTTCATCAAGGATTGAACAAGACAAGCTTTAAAGCAGATAAATTCTTGCTTCTAGTAGCATCATCTGTTGTCTTGCTTCTCATTGCCATCTTTGTCATTTATGTGAATGCTCGTATTTTAGAACAAGTAGCCGTAGGATTTATTCCTAGTGCTCCAAATTTCTCTAACTTTGGATTCTAACAATATCACAAAACGGAAGGTGGGGGAACCCACTTTCCCTATTTTATAATGAGGGAGAAGAGATCCATGCAAAAGAAATGGGTTGAATTATTTGAAAAAGTGATCGGTCGCAAACCGTCACCAGAAGAGTTTATGGCTGGGAAAGCTTGTGGATTTGATTTGAAACAAATTCAGTCTATCGCAGGAAATACCCCAGCAGAGGAAGTCGCTCCTGTTGAGGAACCGGTGCTTGAACCAGTTGAAGAAGTGAAGAATGTCGATCCACTTCTAGCAACTCGTCAGGCTTGGTTGCAACATTTTGAAGAAACCTATGGCCGCAAGCCAAGTGCAGAAGAATTTACCGCGGCAAAAAGTCAAAACTTTGAGTTTTTTGTAGGACCTGTGCCTGAAGCAGAATTTGCGAACCCAGATTCAACAGAAGTAACACAGGAATATGTGCCTCAACAGCCGACTCAAGAGTATACGGCTCCACTTGCTGCTGAGCAAACGCAGGTCTTTGCTGGTCCAAATGTTACAGAAGCAGGTCCAGCTCAGAAAAAACAAAAGGCCCCAAAAACGAAGAGTGGTAAGAAACTTTCCAAGAAGAAAATTGGGATTATTTCTGCTATCGCAGTCCTTGTGATCGCTTTGGTGGCAGCCTTCTTTTACTTCCAGTCTACAACACGTGTCGAAGTGACTGCAGATAAATTTATTAAGGCAGTGGACACCAAAGATTATCGCGAAGCAGCAGATCTGCTTTCAACTGATAACGATAAATGGACGAAGGATGAAGCCGAAAGCTTTATTACCAGCATGGAAGATCAAGGGGTCGATATCGGTACAGAGTTGAACAAGATCATTGATAATGGTGGAGAAGGCAGCTATACGGATAAATCTGGAAACAAGATTTTTGGTTTGGAGAAAGCGGACAAGAAATTTGGAATCTTCCAAGAATACCGTGTGGCCAGCTATCCAGTGCAAGTCAAGGTCAAGACCAATTTGGACCAAGCCAAACTCAAAGTGGCTGCCAATAAAACAGTGACCTTGAAGAAAGATGCAGTGACAGACCTTGGTTCTTTCCATTACAATACAAAAGAAATGGAATTGACTGCTAAAACTGAAGTAGGAAATGTTACTTCTAAGATCCATCTCAATCCTAAAAAAGCAACTAAGAACAACTTAGAATTGCAGTTGAATTCTGAAAAACGCAATTTAGAAGTTGGGTTCCCAGATGAGGTTGAAAACCCAACGGATGTGAAGGTTGTGGTCAACGGCAAAGAAGTCGGAACGAGCACGACCTTTGAAGTAGATAGTATTCCTTATCAAGAAATTGAAGTACATGCCGTCTTCAATATGAATGGTGAAACCTATACAACTGAGAAGGCTAAGGTGACGATTGAAGAGGGTGAGAACGATCCGATCGAACTCAAACTAGCCAAAGATACCTTAAAACGTATCAAGAGTGCGCAAGATGCTAAGAAAGCACAAGCAGCCAAAGAAGAACAAAATCGGACCTTGGCGGAAGAATTCTTGAAAGAGTACCGCGACGCTGTCTTTAGCTCCGTTTCAAATCGAAACAACACCTACTCTAAATACTATGACACACAAAGTCAAGCCTACAAGGACATGGTTGAATTCACAACTGGTGATGGTGTTCGAAAGGCAAAAATTGACTACTATACTCCAGGAGCTTTGGACATTCAAAGTGTCACGGAAGAAAATGGTGTGGTGACGATTAAGACTTATGAAGACTTTACCGTGCATTATACAGATAGTCATCCAGATTCACAAAACCGTAAGTACAAGACCTACACCTTGAAAAAAGTAGGTGCAAGTTATGTGATTACGGATATTGTCGTAACAAAAGAATCATAGGAGATTCCTCATGAAAGCAAGATTTTCCAAATTAACTTTGGTGACAGTTGCCTTGTTAACCTTGACAGCTTGCTCCCAATCTCAATCTACTAGTTCTAAATCTTCTGCAAAAGAAGAAAGCAAACAAACGCAAACCAAGTCTTCCAAAGAAACATCTTCTGCAAAGGATACGTCAAAAGAAACTGGCAAAGAAGAGTCGTCAAAAGCTGGTAAGTCAGATGTGAAAGTGGACTCTGGTGTCAGCTATAATGGTTCTTACTATAGTGTCAAAGGGAAATATGGTGAGGTCATGATCGCCAATAAACATTATCCCTTGTCGCCTGACTTTAACCCAGGGGAAGATCCTGAAGCTGTTTCAGCCCTTCATGAATTGATTGCAGCTATGCAGGCAGAAGGTTATCCGATCAGTGACCAATATAGTGGTTTTCGTAGCTACGACACCCAAGTTGGCCTCTATCAAAACTATGTCAATCAAGATGGTCAGGAAGCAGCAGATCGTTATTCCGCAAGACCGGGTTATAGTGAACACCAAACTGGTTTGACCTTTGATTTGATCGATACCAGTGGTAATCTGGTGACAGAACCTGGACCAAGTAAGTGGTTGCTTAAGAACGCCGCTAAATATGGCTTTGTGGTTCGTTACCAAGAAGGAAAAGAAAAAGTGACAGGCTACATGCCAGAAAGCTGGCATCTCCGCTATATCGGAAAAGAAGCACAAGATATCGCAGATTCAGGCTTGAGTCTGGAAGAATACTATGGCTTCACCGGTGGCGATTACGTTGATAAATAAGAAAAGGTTGGGGATTTTAACCCCAACCTCAGATTGAAGACAAAGTCATATAAAAAACTTTCCTTAGGTGAGTACGGACGTCAGCGAACTTCTTCGAAGTTCCATGACTAATTATTGAGCCTAAGGTCTCAATAATTCCGAGTGCCTGAATCGTTATTGTTTCAGGCACTTTACTCACAGCGGAAAGTTTTGGTATTTTCTTGATTCATCTAAAAAATGGAACTCAATTTTATTTCTTATCAGAATCGCTTAATTTATTTTACTTTAAAATAGTTTGTCTACATTTTAAGGTTGGGATAGATATCCCAACCTTTTTATTATGTGACTTTCAGTCCGTCTCGCTCC
>NZ_KV807498.1:63263-90047 GCF_001812015.1 Streptococcus sp. HMSC073D05 | reverse complement strand
TCTTGTTCAGTTTTCAAAGGTCTTTGTCGCTCTCTCGCGACAACTATATTAGTATATCATGACCTGTCCTTACTGTCAACACTTTTTTTCAAAAAATTTTATTTTCTTAAAAAATATTCTTACTTCTTTGGGTTATCTAAAAAATCAGGAGCAAAATTGCTCCTGATCCTTCTATAATTTAATTGATGTTTTTAATCTCTATTCTTTTACTTCCAATAGACCAATATCTCCATCTTCTCTACGGTAGATAACATTAGTTGTGTTGTCTTCCACATCACGATAAATGAAGAAGTCGTGTGCTAATAGATCCATTTGAAGAATAGCTTCATCTAAATCCATTGGTTCTAGATCAATTGTTTTTGAGCGAACAACTTTTTCTGTGGTTGTTGCTTCTTCTACAACTGCATCGGTAAATAACTTACCTGCACCAGACTTAATACGATTTTTCTTTTCGATTTTTGTTTTATTCTTACGAATTTGACGTTCAATTTTATCTACAACCAGATCAATTGAACCGTACATATCCTGAGACACATCTTCTGCACGAAGTGTAATAGATCCAAGTGGAATGGTTACTTCTACTTTTGCGGTCTTTTCACGGTAAACTTTTAAGTTTACACGAGCGTCTAGCTCTTGATCTGCCTGAAAATATTTTTCAATCTTTTCGAGTTTAGAAACGACATAGTCGCGAATGGCTTCTGTTACTTCTAGGTTTTCACCACGGATACTATATTTAATCATATTAGTACCTACTTTCTAAACATTATGTTTTTATTTATATGTATATTATAACGCTTTCATATTTTTTTTGCAAATCTTTTTTTATCTTGCGATTGAAAATGTCTTTATTTCTTTCACACCTTTTTCAATTAACAGGCGCTTCATTAATTCGATTGTTTTGCCAGTTGTGTATATATCATCGAATATAAGATACTTTTTCTTTTCTGGAACTTCTTCATTTAATTGAAAATGTTGAGAGGTTTTTAATCTTTCTTCTCTTGTTTTTTTTGATTGGGCCAAGCTGTCTTCTTTATGAAATAGAGTGCTGTACTTTATTTCTGCAAAATCTAGTATAGTCGAGACTTGATTGAATCCTCTCTCCTGCTTTTTTTCATGGCTAATTGGAGTTGGTATTATTGTATAGTTTTTATACTTTTTCAACGCTTTTTTGATGTCACTTGCAAATACCATTCCTAACAAACGATCTCCTTCAAATTTATATCGTTTGAAATAGTCTTTCATTGCTCCATTATATCTATATAAAGCTTCATGTTGAACAGTATTTCCTTTGTCTTCCCAGTACTCACAATCTTTACATACTTTCTCCTCCTTATCTTTAAAGCACCTAGGACAATGAATTTCGCCAATTTGTTCGAAGTTTTCTTTGCATTCTTTACAAATCCATTTTTCTTGTTGATTTATAAAAATAAGATCTGTGAAATGTTCACTAGTTTTTAACTCTTTATTACAAAGCAGACATTCTTTCAAAATCCAGCCTCCTGATTCATTTGTTTTATTTCCTTGATTGCTTTTTTCATTTCTTTTGTTATTCCATCTGATAGAAAGAGCAATTGGCCTGTTGGTCTTTCTTTGCTACGTCCAACTCTTCCTGAGATTTGTACAAGGGCACTTTTCGTAAACAAGCGATGGTTGCTTTCTAAAACAAAAACATCTACAAGCGGAAAGGTAACTCCTCTTTCAAGTATGGTAGTCGAGACTAGTATTGTTTTTTCTTTATTTCTAAATTCTTCTACAATTCTCAAGCGATCCTGTGTCTGAGAGGATACAAAACCTACTTTTTCTTTCGGAAAGTAGTTTTTTATATTCTCTTTAAATTGTTGCCCTAACTCTATTTCCGATACGAAGAATAACAATGGGTAGTGAGTCTGTCTTTGCTTCTTGATTAGTTTCAATAGTTCGTAGGGGATTCTTCCTTTTTCTATTTTTTCTCTCATTTTCGATACCCATTTTATTTCTGGAACCACTAGTGGGTTCCCATGGAAACGTCTTGGAAGACTATAACGGATGATTTCTTTTTTCTTAACCTTTTTATCTAACTCATCTGTAGAGGTTGCTGTTAAATAAAGGGTGTTCCCTTCTTTTTTTATCGCATTCTGAGCTGCTTTATATAACATAGGATTATCTACAAAGGGAAAAGCGTCGACCTCATCTATAATAAGGAGATCAAAGGCCTGATAAAACTTTAACAATTGGTGAGTGGTTGCGATTACCAAAGGTGTTCTAAAATAGGGGTCCGATTCCCCATGAAGCAACGATATAGAACAGGAAAAATCTTCCTTCATCCTTCCGTACAGTTCGATACAGACATCGATTCTTGGGGTAGCAATACAAACTGCTTGTCCACTCTTGATCGCTGTTGCTACAACCTGGTACATCATTTCCGTTTTCCCAGCTCCTGTCACAGCATGTACCAAGGCATTTTTTCCTTCTTTAACTGCTTTGATAAGACCATCTGATACCTCTTGTTGATAGGAAGTCAAGGTTCCTTTCCAGTTTAACACCTCTTGTCCCTCAAAGTCCTGCTGTGCAATAGCATAAAGTTTTTGATCACTCTGGATCCTTCCCAATTGGATACAAGCTCTACAATACAGGACCTCTTCACTCAACTTCCAAAGTTTTTGATCAATCATACTGCCACATCGAAAACATTGGTACCTTCCATTTTGTTTTTCTATGGTTGGGAGTTCTTGGGCCATTTCTTTTAAATCGTCTGTCATCTGGCTCTCTGTTAAGAGCCTTCCATAAGCATCTTCTATCTTCATACTTATCAATTCGTAAAAATTGGAGAAAATCATTCTTTTTTTGTAAAATAAGAATATGGAATATATTACATTTAAAGAGAACGGCACTGTTCAAGAAGAAATCAAAAAATCGAAATTCATTTGTCATGTTAAACGCGTCTCTTCTGAAGAGGAAGCTAGAGATTTTATCAACGCGATCAAGAAGGAACACTACAAGGCCACACATAACTGTTCTGCTTTCATCATTGGAGAACATAGCGATATTAAACGGACCAGTGACGATGGCGAACCTAGTGGAACAGCGGGTGTACCGATGTTGGGAGTTTTAGAGAATCATCACATCACTAATAGTTGTGTTGTGGTTACCCGCTATTTTGGAGGCATTAAATTGGGTGCTGGCGGTCTGATTCGTGCATACGCTGGAAGTGTGGCTCAAGCAGTTCGAGAGATTGGACTTGTAGAAATCAAGGAGCAAGTTGTTCTTGGGATCACACTTTCTTATTCCCAATACCAAGAATTTGCTAATTTCTTAAAAGACAACAAATTGGTAGAACAAGATCCGATGTTTACAGATCGGGTGGCGACAACTATTTTTGTAGACAAAGAAGACACCAGTTCTATCACAGCTGCTTTAGTCGAATTTTATAATGGGAAAATCCTTATAGAAGATCAAGGAATTCGCGAGATTGAAGTACCCCTACTTTCTGTAGAAAAATAATCAAAGAAACTACCGGCAACGATAGTTTTTTTTTATCACACCCATAAAATTTCTATATTTTACATTCTTCCCACAAGAGACTATACTTGTTAGTATCAAGAAAACCTAGAACTGAGGTATATTATGGCTATTTATGAAAATATTACAGAATTGATTGGGAACACTCCGATTGTCAAATTGAACCGTCTTGTTCCTGAAGGAGCTGCAGATGTCTATGTAAAACTCGAAGCCTTCAACCCTGGATCATCGGTTAAAGACCGGATTGCTTTAAGCATGATTGAAAAAGCTGAAGCAGATGGCTTGATCAAACCAGGTGATACCATTGTCGAAGCAACTAGTGGAAACACTGGGATTGGTTTATCATGGGTTGGTGCAGCTAAAGGCTATAAAGTTGTGATTGTCATGCCTGAAACCATGAGTGTGGAACGTCGTAAAATCATCCAAGCCTATGGAGCTGAACTCGTTTTGACTCCTGGAAGTGAAGGAATGAAAGGTGCCATCGCTAAAGCTGAAGCAATCGCTGCAGAAAGAAATGGCTTCCTTCCTCTTCAATTTGAAAACCCTGCTAACCCAGAGGTACACGAGAGAACAACAGGACAAGAAATCGTTAATGCCTTTGGAAAAGATGGTTTAGATGCTTTTGTCGCAGGTGTTGGTACTGGTGGTACTGTTTCTGGTATTTCTCATACTTTGAAAAAGAACAATCCTGCTGTCAAAGTCTATGCCGTTGAAGCCAATGAATCTGCGGTCCTTTCTGGCGAAAAACCTGGACCACATAAAATCCAAGGTATTTCAGCAGGTTTTATTCCAAACACTTTAGACACTAACGCATATGATGGTGTTCGTCGTGTATCTTCAGAAGAAGCTTTCGAACTTGCACGCGCTATCGGTGGAACTGAAGGATTCTTAGTCGGTATCTCAAGCGCAGCTGCTATCTATGCTGCTATTGAAGTCGCAAAAGAATTAGGTAGCGGTAAAAAAGTTCTTGCCCTTGCACCAGATAATGGGGAACGTTACCTTTCCACTACTCTTTACGAATTTGAATAACTCACTATACCAAAAAACTTCGATAGGTTTCATCAACCTATCGAAGTTTTTATTTTTTTTCTTGTTTGCTAAAGAATGCTTTTCCTTCTTTGACCCAGGTTGGCATCTGTTGAGCTAAGGGAGCAAAACCACTTTTGTTGCGGTCATTTGAAAAACGATGGTGTCGAATACTTCGTTGCGGTGTTTCTTCTAAGGTTCTCAAAGAGAGACTGGCTTTCTTAGAATATTCATCAACATCAATGACTTGGACAAAGACTTTCTCTCCAATCGAAAGAATATCATGAATATTACTTACATAGCCACTTCGAATCTCTGAGATATGAATCAAGCCTGTGACACCCGACTCTAGTTCAACAAAGGCTCCATAAGGTTGAATGCCTGTGATGGTTCCTTCTAACTTATCTCCAATTTTCATTTTAGTCCTCAATTTCGATGGTTTGAATCACGACATCTTCTACTGGCTTATCCATCATACCTGTCTCAACAGCCGCAATCTCATCCAATACCACAAATGAAGCTTCATCCATCAATTGTCCAAATACGGTATGGCGTTGATCTAGATGAGGAGTTCCTCCTTCTGTCGTATAGATTTCGGCAATTTTTTCAGGCCAGCCACCGCGGACCAATTCCTTTTTCGAATATGGGAGATGTTGATTTTGTACAATAAAGAATTGGCTGCCATTTGTGTTTGGTCCAGCATTTGCCATTGAAAGGGCTCCGCGAATATTGTACAATTCTTTTGAAAATTCGTCTTCAAAGCTCTCACCATAGATGGATTCACCACCCATACCTGTACCAGTAGGATCTCCCCCTTGGATCATGAAATCTTTAATAATCCGATGGAAAATGACACCATCATAATAGCCAGACTTAGCAAGAGCCACAAAATTTGCAACTGTTTTTGGCGCTTGATCTGGGAACAATTGAATTTTCATCTCACCGTGATTGGTTTTGATCACAGCTATAGGACCTTCAACCACACCAAGTTCCAACTGCGGTAACGTCAATTCTTTTTCAACCATATTTAACTCCTCTAAGGCATAGAATATGCCATCTTCTTCCAAATTCTTAGTGATATAATCAGCTTTTTCTTGTAACTCTGGGGCAGATATTCCCATTGCGATACTAATCCCAGCATAATCAAATAGTTCAAGATCATTTAAGCCATCCCCAAATACCAAAACATTTTCTGGCTTCAAGCCCAAATGATTTACAAGTTGAGAGACTCCAGAAGCCTTTGATCGATCAAAACGAACAACATCAGATGAATGTGGGTGCCATGGAACTAGACGTAACTCCTCTTGTAAGGAAGGTGATAATTCTAAATCACCATCATCTTCATCAAAGGTCCACATTTGGAAAATTGGTTCTTTCAAATGAAGATCTGGATCTACTGGTAAGTTGGGATAAATGATGTCAATAGCATCACTGATCAAAGGTGTACGATTGGACAGGGCAGCTTGATGACTAGCCACTAACCCATAATCAATCTGGGATTCTTTGGCCCAATCCACAAAAGAAGAAACGATTGCTTCATTGATTGGTGATTGGTAGATCACAGTTCCTTTGGTATCTTCAATATAGGCACCGTTTAAGGTGACTAGAAAATCCGGCTTTAAGTCCATAATTTCAGGAACAACTCCAAAAACCCCTCTACCGGTTGCAATCCCTGTTCGAATTCCCTTTTCTTTCAACTGACGAAAGACGTCTTTTACAGATTCTGGGATCAATCCAGTTTCTTTTGCACGTAATGTATCGTCAATATCAAAAAAGACGATTTTTACTTTTTTTGCTTTATAACGTAATTTTGCGTCCACTTGTCTCCCCCTATTTTCCTTGCTCTATTATAGCATGTTTCAACTTAAAAATCTTCCTGATTCACCAGATGGTGTCGGAAGGCATAGACGACTGCTTGTGTCCGATCACTAACTTCTAGTTTCGATAAAATATTGGAGACGTGGGTTTTCACCGTTTTTAAAGAAATAAAGAGTTCATCTGCTATGCGTTGATTTTCATATCCTTTGGTCAATAAAGACAGAATATCTCGTTCTCTAGCCGTCAAATCATCATGCAATTCAGCATGGTTCTTGCGTGACTCAACTTTTTGACTAACTTCTGTCTCGATCGCAAATTCTCCCTTTGCAACCTTCCTTACAGCCTGTAGGATCTCAGTTGCCGACGAAGTCTTTAAGATATAACCTTTTGCACCTGCATCTAAAACCGGGTAGATCTTTTCGTTATCCAAATAAGACGTCAAAATGACAATTTTAGCTTCCGGCCACTCTTTTAGGATGGCTAGAGTTGCATCGATTCCATTTAGCTCTGGCATCACAATATCCATGATGATGACGTCTGGTCTTTCTTTCAGCGCCAACTCCACGCCTTCTTGCCCATTTTGTGCCTCTGAGACTTGCTCAATATCGGTTTGCATGGACAAAAAGCTTTTTAATCCCAACCGGACCATTTCATGGTCGTCTACTAATAATACTTTCATACAGTTTCCTTTTCATTTTTATCTTTTACAAGGAGGGGAACACGAATATCTACAGCTACTCCCTTTTGAGGACTCGTTCTTATTTTAATGGTTCCCGCCATGTCTTCTACACGTTCTTGAATATTTTTCAACCCATAACTCAATCGTTCCAATTTTTCCTGCTCAAATCCGATTCCATCATCTACCATCCGTAAATGAAGTTGTTTCCCCTCCTGATGCAAAAAGACATCCATTTGTTGAGCTCTAGCATGTTTCAAGGTATTGCTGACAATTTCTTGGACGATCCGAAACAGATGTTCTTCCATATCTTTTGGAATACTCACTTCATTATGATGGAAGACAACGGTTAGGTTACTCTTTTCCTTCAATTCTCTAAAAATCATCTCCATACCTTCTACTAAACTTTTTCCTTCCAATTCTGTAGGACGAAGATGTAAGAGCAAGACACGTAGATCATTTTGGGCTGTACCCAAAATATCCGATACCCCATTTAATTGCTGCTGAATCTGGTTTTTCTCTAACTCAAGAGCCTGTGAAGCCACTCCGGACAAAATCATATTAGCTGCAAACAATTCTTGACTAACCGTGTCATGTAGATCGCGCGCAATTCTCTTACGCTCGATTTCAATAATTTCTTCCTCATTTCGCATCACACGATTTTCACTCTTTTGTAAATTTTCTTCAAGTCGATGTAACCTCTTATCCAATAAATCTAACTGTTGATTCAATTCTTTGGGGGCAATTTCTTTTTGCTGGGAACCATTCATAATAGCTTCCACCTTTTGTTGTACCGCATGAACTGTCACAAATTGCGTGATCTTCATAATCAAGAGAACTAAAGCCGTCAATGCAAGCGTCAGACTAAAAATCAAAAATAGGAATGATTGAAGCAAGGAAAGATCTGAAAGAAGTTTGCTCCACTGAAAACCAACAAAATGAAAAATGGTATGACAAATGACCGCAACCACCATTAGGGAATAGAAGTACAAAAGGAGATAGTCTAATTTTTTCATGCGCGAATCACCTCTACATCCCCAACGATTCCAACTAATACAATTTTAATAGAACGGTGCGACCTCCGATAATGTGCCGTTTCAATATCTAAGGTTTCATTCCTCATCTTTCGGATAGGAAGATCCAAAAACTTCAGATTTCCATAAAGCGTGTTAATTTGTAAATGAAGCTCCAAATCAATCGGTAAGATAATTTTTGTATTTCCAAAACCTTTCCGAATAATCACCACATTATCCCAATTGCATATGGCAACCTCCTCTAAATGAAGGGTGTCATTCCCAAAAACTCGGATCACATTCAGATCTCGATATCCTCGACTTTGCTTTGAAAAATGTTGTAAATCACCAATCCATCGAGTTTTTTCCTGACGAATTTCGGTATTCTCTTCAACATCAAACATAACTGCTTCATTTTCCTTATACATATAAGGGTAGGCGATCAATAAACCATAAACCACCGCAAATAAAATGGCTGCAATCACAAAAGGATTCAGCATCACGATAAAAAATAGAAGCACACTCAGTGCGATTAATAGAAAATTCGCTTTTTGTTTGCCAAAATAGTAATACAGAAGGAGCAAAAAGAGAACCATCAAGACAACAAATCTGGAAAAATCGATTGATAAAATGGTGATCGCTGCTAATGTTAACAAAACGGCTTCAACGAAAATAAAAATTTGTATTTTCCACATAGTCTACCTCATCTTTTCCTATTTTATCAAATTTTTCCTCATTTGACTTCCGTCTGTGGTTGGATAATCGCATGCAATCAAAAAGACCCAGAAACCCATCTGAGTCTTAAACTGAATTATTAATCTCCACCAGTTGCACTACTGCTGGAACTTTCTGTATCCGATCGTTCCGTAGAAGAAGAACTTGATGTTTCTGAACTGGATGAGGCTTTCGTACTTGAAGAAGCTGTCACTTTAGGCTCATATACCGTCAAGACAATTCGTGTTCGGTTAATGTCCACCGTACTCGAAACTTCTGGAGTTTGACTGACAATTTGACCTGCAGAAACAACTACCCCATCAGGGAGATGTTCCGTTTTTCTTAATTCGATATTGGCTTCTTTAATACCATAGATTTCAATTAAATTACTTCTAGCAAAATCATAGGTTGATCCAACATAGTTTGGCATTTCAATTGAAGTTGTTTCTTTTGCTACTTTTAAAACAATCTTGGTCTTTGAACTCAAAGAATATTGCTCTCCTGGAGCTGGGGTTTGTTCAAGAACTGTCCCTGCAGGATCATCAAAGGTCTCAACTTCTTCAATCGTGATCATTTTGCTCGATACTTTATAAGTGTTTTTCAGATCCTCTTCAGCTGCTGCCCGTGTTTCGCCCACGTAATTTGGCATTTCAAAGCTGTTTGGTCCTTTTGAAACGATCAAATCAATTCGACTTTGTTCTTTCTTTTGGGCCCCTGCATTGGGATTGGTTCGAATGACATAACCTTCTGCAACCGAATCACTGTACTCTTCTTTCTCTTCACCAACTTGAAGGTCTTGTCCCTCAATAACGGCTCTAGCTTCGGCAATGGTTTTGCCGGAAACATCTGGAACGGTTTTATTGGCCGGGCTCATATACAACAAGAAGGTAAAGGCTGCAAGAACTAGGGCAATGGCAACAAACAAGACCTTGTAGCGCGCCCGCAAGCGTCTTCTTGGATTTTTGCTTGGGGCCATTGTCTGTTGGTTAGATAATGGTCGATTAGGATCTACCGAACTGATTTCATTGCGTACCTCAGAGATTGGAACAGGAGCCGTCTTTGGAGTTGGACTCACTTTTGGAAGAGTTTTTGTATCAGCTTTCGCTTGGTCTTCAAAAATCAGTTTTTTCTCATTTCTTCTCTCATAGGACAAACAACTTGAAAGATCCACATACATCTCTGCCACTGACTTATAGCGATCCGTCAGTTTTTTAGCTGTCGCTTTGATCACCACATTTTCTAGAGCTTGTGGAACATTCTTATTTTCCTCACGAATAGATGGGAGAGGCTTTTGAAAATGCTGCAAAGCAATTGTGACTGCACTGTCCCCATCATAAGGAATGTGCCCGGTTAACATCTCATAGAAAATGATCCCCATAGCGTAGATATCACTTTGAACCGTTGCTTTCGATCCACGCGCCTGCTCAGGGGACAAATAATGAACCGACCCCAACATCGAGTTGGTCTGGGTCAAGCTAGTCTCTGCAAAGGCCACTGCAATCCCAAAGTCTGAAACTTTCGCTGTTCCATCTGGTGTCAAGAGGACATTCTGTGGTTTTAAATCTCTGTGGATAATGCCACGCGTATGGGCAAGACGCATAGCGAGAAGAATTTGCCCCATTAAACGAACAGCTTCTTCATTTGATAAAGGTGCATTTTCTTTGATATAGCGTTTTAAGTCTAAACCTGCAACATATTCCATTGCAAGGTATTGTTGCCCTTCTTCTTCGCCAATGTCTGTAATCCGAACGATATTTGGATGGTCCAGTTCTGCCATCGCTTTTGCTTCACGCTGAAAACGAGCAACTGCAATAGGATCTGTCTGGTAATTCGTACGCAGCACCTTGACTGCAACTTCTTCCCCATCTAAAATCAAATCACGCGCAAGATAAACATCTGCCATCCCGCCGCGCCCAATTTGTTGGATGATTTTATATCGCCCGGCAAAAATTTTGCCGATTTGAATCATGCTGCGTCCTCCTCAGTAAAGTGGAGTAGTACAACAGTGATATTATCCAAGCCTCCAGCATTATTGGCAAAGCGAATCAATGCTTGAGCCTTCTCTTCAAGCGTAACATCACTCAAGACAATGTCTCTGATTTCATCTGGGCCAATCATATTCGTTAAACCATCACTATTGATCAAAATGTAATCATCTGCTTCAACAGTCACCAAACCATAATCAGGCGCCAACTCATCTTTTTGACCAATGGACTGAGTGATGATGTTCCGCTGAGGATGATGGGCTGCTTCTTCTTCTGTAATTTGTCCTGCTCGTAAAAGAGCATTTACAAGAGAATGATCACTGGTCAACTGCTGGTATTCACCGTGGCGAATGAGACCAATCCGCGAATCCCCAACATGGGCATAAATCACTTGTCCTTCTACAAAAGCCAAAGCTTCCAGTGTCGTTCCCATTCCTTTGTGCTCATCATCTTGCCCAGCTAAATGAATCCGTCGGTTCACAGCTTCTAAATGTTCTGCAAACCATTCCCGTACTTGATTAACCGTCTCGATCTCAGAAGAAACCCAGGCTGCACCTAGGTCTGTGACTGCCATTTCACTAGCAATATTTCCGGCACGGTGCCCCCCCATACCATCAGCAAGAAATACCATAGATTTTCCTGCCTTGTTTTTATATTGATTTGCATAGTCTTGGTTATTTGTCCGTCTTTGACCTACATCGGTTAAGATCGTCATATCCATACTGTCAGTTTCCTCCTGATATTATGACATTCTCTTAAAACGACTGATAAAGAAGCCGTCGCTTCCATATAATTCGGGTGTAATAAGGATACAATCATTCTTGAGAATATCTTTTCTTTCGTGCTCCAATGGAACTTGTTTGAAATTTGGATGGTGTTTCAAAAATTGGTCCACCACTTCAAAATTTTCTTTCCCCATAATTGTACACGTGCTGTACACTATTATACCACCTTTACGCACACTTTGACAAACACTATCCAGAATCGCCAATTGAATAGCTTGTAAAGATATAAAATCTGCAGCCTCTTTATTGTACTTGATATCAGGCTTTCTCCGTATCAGACCAATCCCCGAACAAGGTGCATCCACCAAAATTTTATCGAAGGCATCTGGTCCAAATGTTTCATAGACTTTTGTCGCATCTAACTTCTTTGTCAAAATTTTGTCCGCAACATGGAGCCGATCAGCATTTTCTTGAATCAATTTGAGTTTATGGTCATAGAGATCCAGGGCTGTGACTTTCCCAGTCGTGAGATAAGAAGCGATGTGAGTCGTCTTTCCACCTGGCGCTGCACAGGCATCTAAAACCCACTCATCCCCTTGCAAATCCAAAGCTGGTGCCACCAATTGACTGGACTCGTCTTGAATGGCAATGCGTCCTTCTTTAAACAAAGTGTGCACTGCAAAATGTCCCTGATCTTTCACGAGGGCAGACGGGGCAAGTAGAGAAGATTTTGCTTCTAGTGTCTGAGCCAACTCTTCTTTTTCGTCAAGATCAATCACACGAATACTTGATTTATTACGCTGATAGAGACTCTTAAAAATAGCGCAAGAACGTTCTTCACCATATTCTTCGATCAATGCTTTGACCAACCATACAGGTAGAGAATACTCCACTGAATAACGTTTGTTCTTTCGCTTAATCGTATCAATAGCTGGTAGTCCCTCGCGAAGGAGCTTTCTAAGAATAGCATTGACAAACTTCTCACTGCCTTCTTTTCGACCTTTTGCTATCCGGACAGCTTCATTGACGATGGCATGGTCAGGAATGCGATCCAAGTAGACTAGCTGATACAAACTCATCAGCAAAAGATAATAGAGCCAAGGATCTAATTTCGTCCGGTCCTCAATCACGTGGGCGAGATACCACTCGAGTGTTATCTTCCGCGCTACGGTACCATATACAACTTCCGTAACAAAACTTCTATCTTTATCTGAAAGTTGAGAATGTTCTAGTGCTTGATTTAAGGCAAGATTAGAATAGGCACCATGTTCAAAAACCTCTTCTAAAACTCCAAGAATCTGTTCACGCGCATTCATTTGTTTACCTTCCAAAGCGATCTCCTACTTTCAATTGACGGCCCGCACCATTCAAAAAGTCTGTAATGGACATTTTTGGTTTTCCTGCCGGCTGCACAACTTTGAGGGATAGCGCGCCTTCACCTGCAGCTACTACCAACTCTTTTTTGCTCAAACCAATCACTTCTCCTGGATTTCCATTGCCCTCGCATAGCTCTGCTTCATAAACTTTAAAGCGTTGATCATTTAACAAAGTATGAGCGACAGGCCAAGGATTCATCCCTCGGATCTGGTTAAAGACTTGGCGGTTGGTTTTGGTCCACTCCAAAATTTCTTCTTCCGGCAAAATATTTGGTGAAAATGTGACCAAACTAGGATCTTGTGGCCTTGGCTGGATCTCCCCTGCTAGGTAATCCGGCAAAGTATCTAGGAGTAGATCCCGTCCAAGGACAGCCAATTTTTCAAACAAGGTTCCCACATTGTCCTCATCTAAAATTGGTAGAGAACGAGCTGCAATCATGTCTCCAGCATCCATTTCTTTGACCATTTCCATAATTGTAACCCCAGCTTCTTCATCGCCATTGATCAAAGCATAATGAATCGGCGCACCACCTCTATATTTAGGCAACAAAGACGCGTGGACATTCACAGCGAACTGAAAGTTTTCTAGTAATTTTGTCGGTAAAAATTGGCCAAAAGCAGCGGTCACAATTCCATCCGCATTCAAGGATAGGAGAGTTTCCATTTCTGGACTACCTGATAATTTCTCAGGTTGCAGAACTGGTAAGTGGTGCTCCAAAGCTACTTGCTTCACTGGAGTCATTCGAATTTCTTTTTTACGACCTACTTTGCGGTCTGGTTGGGTCACTACTGCCAGAATTTCATAACGAGAATCTGCTAACAATCCCTTTAAAACGGTCGCTGAAAAATCAGGCGTTCCCATAAAAATTAATTTTGTCATTTTTCTTCCTTACATAAAACTTTGAGGTTCATTATCAATACTAACTCGTAAATCTTGGTTGCCTTTTTCTTGCGTAAATTCCAAAATTTGATTCAATACCTGTGTAATTCCTTCTTCAAAACGATATTTCACAATGATTTGATAATGATACAAATTATGTGTACGCGCAATTGGTTTAGGAGTTGGTCCTAAAATTTGGACTTGATCGGATAAGCCAGAATGGAGAATTTCCATGACCTGATGTGACTTCTCCATCACAATTTCCTCACTCTTATGCGATAGGTTCAACCCAACTGTGAAGTAATAAGGCGTATAGCCCAGCTGCCGACGAATCTGCATTTCATAGGCAAAGAAACCTTCATAATCTTGGTCTTTGGCAAATCTAATCGCATAATGATTGGGGTTGTAGCTCTGAATGATAACCTCTCCTTCTTTCTCTGCTCGTCCTGCCCTTCCTGCCACCTGAGTCAAGAGTTGAAAGGTTCTCTCTGAGGATCGATAATCTGGCAAATTTAAAGAAGTATCCGCATTCAAAACACCCACCAAGGTCACATTGGGAAAATCTAGACCTTTCGCAATCATTTGCGTTCCTAACAAAATATCCGCTTCTCCATTCCCAAAAGCATCTAGTATCGCTGCATGGCTCCCTTTTTTTCGGGTGGTATCCACATCCATGCGCAAAATTTTAGCCTCAGGAAAGATCTCTTGTAATTCATCATAGGCTTTTTGCGTTCCTGTTCCGTAATAACGAATGGAACTACTTTGGCAATTTGGACAGTGTCGAGGAATTGCCTTACTATAACCACAGTAATGGCAATTCATCGTTTTTGTGTCCATATGGAGGGTCAAAGAGATGTCACAATTTGGACACGTATCCACTGTCCCACACTCGCGACACATGACAAAGCTGGAATAGCCACGTCGGTTCAACATCAAGACAACCTGCTCTTTTTTCTGCAAGCGATCAGAAATAGCTTCCACTAAGACAGGAGTGAAGTTTCCAGCTTCATTTTGGCCAATATAATCACGGAAATCAACGACTTTAACTTCTGGAATTTTGGCTGCCGGATTGGCCCGCTGGGTTAGACGAATTAATTCATAAACCCCTTTTGTTGCACGAGCCCGTGATTCTAGACTTGGAGTGGCAGATCCAAGAAGCAAGACTGCCTGATTGTACTGAGCCCTTAAGACTGCGACTTCCCGCGCATGGTAGCGCGGGTTACTATCTTGTTTGTAAGAAGCCTCATGTTCCTCATCAATGATGATGGCACCTATATTCTTCAAAGGTGCAAAGATTGCTGAGCGCGCTCCAACCACTACCTTGGCCTCTCCACGTTCTACCTTCCGCCATTGATCGTACTTTTCACCATTTGATAAGCCTGAGTGCAGAATGGCCACTTCCTGACCAAAACGGGAAATAAAACGGTCTGTCATCTGTGGTGTCAGAGAAATCTCAGGCACCAACATAATAGCTGTTTTTCCCTTATTTAGAACTTCTTGAATAATCTGCAGATAAACTTCCGTCTTCCCGCTTCCAGTCACTCCTTCTAATAAGAAGGGCTTTGATTCTTTCCCAAGTTTAGAAACAACTGTTTTTACAGCCTTTGATTGTTCTGGATTTAAGACTAAAGCTCGGGTTTGTTTTTTTCCTTCATAGTAAGATGCTGCCCGATTCACTTCTCGTTCGGTAATTTCTAATACATCCTGATCAATAAAATAGGCCACTACTTCTCGTGAAAAACCCTGATACAATCCTGCTAAAGGTTGCTCCTCTTGCTCTAGCAACAGGCGTTCTTTCAATACTAGTCTTTTTTTAGCTCTCGCAGTCGGTTGCAGTTCTTTTAATCGTTCCTGGTTAACGCGATACCATTTTTCTGTTTTAATTTGTTTCTTATCCTTGGCCTTGTATTCAAGTACCAAATCACCTTTTCTGACCAACCGCATCACTTGGGCTTGATCGGCCGCATCTAGAGAAGAAAAAGAAACTTCATTTTTTTCACCAAAAAGTTTCTTTTTGAGAGTTGGATCCAAAGATGGTTGAGGATACAAAATCTTGTCATAACTGGAATTAAGAAGTGAGGGAAGCATGGCTTTTAAAATCGTTATTTTGTAGGAAAAGACACTTTTTCGCAATTGATCTGCCAACCAGAACTGCTCTTGATTTAAGACAGGAGTGTAGTCTAATACCTCTCCAATCGCCTTCAATTCCTCGCTTGTATCTGCCTCTTCTACAACGTCTACCACAATCCCTTGAATGAGGCGATTCCCTTTACCAAAGGGGACATGAACTCGCATTCCCGCCTCAACCATATCTTCAAATTCTGATGGAATCTGATAGGAATAGGGTTTATCCGTCTGCATCAATGGAACATCTACGATGACTTTTGCTATCACTTTTTCACCTCCAGCCTCTATCATATGAGCTTTACTTTATCACGGAACCCTTTAAATAGCAAAAAATAAGATTGAGAAGTCCCCAACCTTAAATTTTTTCACCATCTTCTTTTTCTTTGGCAATTTGTTCCTTAATTTTGCGCTCTTCTTCTTCTTTGCGGATTCGCTCTGCTTCAATCCGACGACGAAGCGCTTCACGTTTTGCTTCTGGATCCGGGTGAACAACTACGTTTCCTGACTCGATTTCTTCAAGCGCTTGTAATGTTGATTTGACCGATTGGAATTCTTGAGTTGGCACTGCACCACTTTCCAATTCGTGGGCCCGTTTTGCCTCAAGTATGACCAATGAGTATTTTGAGGGTACTTTGTCAAGCAATGTATCAATAGAAGGTTTTAACATCATATTCCTATACCTAATTTCTAATTATTTATCTCTTCACAATAGTTTGTGTTTTTGGTAACATATCCAGATAATGCCCAATGACACGGTCTACACGGAAATGTTCTGCTTCGATCACACGTTTGACACGTTGAGCAGCAAGAGGAACTTCATCGTTCACAATTGCGTAGTCATATTCACGCATCATGGCGATTTCTTCTTTTGCTTTTTCAATCCGTTGCGCAATGACTTCTGCACTATCTGTTCCGCGTCCCACTAATCGATCTTGTAATTCATCCAAATCAGGCGGGGTTAAGAAGATAAAAACTGCATCTGGCACTTTTTTCTTTACTTGGAGCGCACCTTGAACTTCAATTTCAAGGAATACATCAATTCCTTTGTCCAAGGTTTCATTCACATAAGTTAAAGGAGTCCCATAGTAATTTCCAACGTACTCAGCATACTCTAACATTTGCCCTTGACGGATCAAATCTTCAAATTCTTCACGTGTACGGAAAAAATAATCGATACCATCCACTTCACCTGGACGTTGTGCACGCGTCGTCATCGATACAGAATACTGAAACTGATTGTCCGAGTTTTCAAAAATTTCTCGTCTGACCGTTCCTTTTCCAACCCCTGAAGGGCCAGAAAATACAATTAATAAGCCACGATCCGCCATGATTTCTCCTTCAATGTCTTTCTATCTAGTGTAACAAAAATCGGCCTAATTTTCAACTGATTTTTTTCATTCAAAAAGCTTGAGATGCTAGATCTCAAGCTTTTCGTTTATTTTGCGTAATCTACTGCACGCAATTCTCGAATAACGGTGACCTTAATGTTTCCAGGATATTCAAGATTTGACTCTATCTTCTCACGAATATCATGAGCTAAGATCGTCACTTTATCATCCTTGATTGCCTCAGGGCTCACCATAATACGGATTTCACGTCCTGCTTGAAGGGCGAAACTTGTCTTAACTCCTTCAAAGCTGTTTGCAATTTCTTCAAGATCTTGCAAACGCTTGATGTAACTTTCAAGTGACTCACTTCGTGCTCCAGGTCGAGCCGCACTCAAGGCATCAGCTGCAGCGACAATGACTGCGATAACACTTTCAGGTTCCACATCTCCATGGTGACTGGCAATAGTATTGACAACCACTGGGTGTTCTTTATACTTACGTGCCAATTCTGTCCCAATCTCAACGTGACTTCCTTCCACTTCACGGTCAATCGCTTTACCGATATCATGCAAGAACCCTGCACGTCGTGCCAAAGTAGCATTTTCACCCAACTCACTGGCAATAATACCAGAAAGTTTGGCAACTTCAATGGAGTGACGCAAAACGTTTTGACCATAAGATGTACGGAATTGCAACCGTCCCATGATTTTCATCAAATCTGGATGGAGGTTTGGCGCCCCGATTTCATAAGCAGCGGCCTCACCGTATTCACGAATACGATTGTCAATTTCCTGACGGTTCTTCTCAACCAGCTCTTCGATGCGGGCTGGATGGATGCGACCATCTTTGAGAAGGCTCTCCATTGTCATACGGGCAATTTCACGACGAATCGGATCAAACCCTGACAAGGTCACCACCTCTGGCGTATCATCGATAATCACATCAACCCCCGTCAAGCTCTCAAAGGTACGAATATTGCGTCCTTCACGCCCAATAATCCGGCCCTTCATGCTATCATCAGGCAAATGAACGGTTGAGTTTGTTTGCTCTGCAACAAAATCACCAGCCATTCGCTGCATGGCTTGCACGAGAATGGCTTTTGCAATTTTATCAGAACGTTCTTTCACTTCCAGTTCTGCTTCACGAATTCGTGATGCAATTTCTTTTGAAAGTTGATCTTCCGTCTGATTCAAAATAATGTCACGCGCTTCTCCTTGACTTAGAGCAGCGACACGTTCCAGTTCTTCTACTTTCTTGTGTTCAAGCTCTTCCAGCTGTTGTTCACGCGTATCAATGTGTTTAGTTCTATCTGTAAGACTTTGCTCTTTGTGTTCAAGAGACTGTTCTTTGCTTGTTAAAATGTCGTCTTTGCGATCAAGATTGCTAGCACGTTCTGCCAAACGGCTTTCTAATTGCTTCAATTCTTGTCGTTCTGACTTAAACTCAGCATCGACCTCTTCACGATATTTTCTGGCTTCTTCCTTTGCCTCCAAAAGTGCTTCTTTTTTAAGTGAACTTGACTCATGCTTCGCCTCTTTTAAAATCAAATCGGCTTCACGTTCTGCCTGTCCACGTAAATTCGTTGCTTCTTGTTCAGCATTCAAAAGGGTGAGTTCCGCAGCTTCTTTTGAAGCTTTCATTTTAAGAGCAGTTCCCACATATCCAATGACTAAACCAATGACCGCGGCAAAAACACCTGTAATAAACAAATTCATGCTTTTACCCCAAATCTATTTAATTAGTTGAATTAAAAATTCTTTTACATTTTACCATAAATTAGTAAAATTAACAATCTAAAAAAACAGGAAAAACCTTTTATATTTTTGCTTAATGCTTGTCCTTTTATCGTCTTTTCTTTCATGGAACATCTGTGAGATATTCATTTATTTCGACTTTGTTGAATCTGCTTTTTTATGCTATAATCAAGAAAAACAAAGAAGGATTTGAGTATGACAAAAGAAGTAATTGTTGAAAGTTTTGAATTGGACCACACAGCTGTGAAGGCTCCCTATGTACGCTTGATTGGGGAAGAAACTGGACCAAAAGGAGATATCATCTCTAACTTTGATATTCGCCTAGTGCAGCCGAATGAAAATGCGATTCCAACGGCAGGGCTCCACACAATCGAGCATCTTCTTGCGATGCTCATTCGCAAACGCATAGATGGTATGATTGACTGTTCCCCATTTGGATGTCGCACCGGTTTTCATATGATCATGTGGGGACAGCATTCAAGTACGGAAATTGCTAAAGTGATTAAAGAATCTTTAGAAGAAATTGCATCTGTCAGCACTTGGGAGGATGTCCCAGGCACAACCATTGAGTCTTGTGGAAATTACAAGGATCACAGTCTCTTCTCAGCCAAAGAATGGTGCCGCCTGATTCTAGATCAAGGAATTTCAGACGATCCATTTGAACGTCATCTTGTTTAATACGAAAAAGAGGCTGGACAAAAGTCCTGGCCTCTCAATTGTTTTTGGACTGTCGAGCAAGACGCAGTGGTTGAGTGGGATATACTACGCTGATTTCATCAGCTTTTACAGCCTTACTCAACTGTGCGGAGGTGGGACAACGAAATCGAATACTAACGAATTACCGATTTCTGTCCCACTCTCTTTTTTATTGTCATTTTTCCCAGAAAAGGGATGTTTGATCAAGCATTAATAATCCAGAGCATCTGAATGACCTTTCCCGTTTCCTACGAAATAACCAGTTTTGGCATTGATACTAAAGAGATAGGTTCCATCTGGTTTGAAGAGGTTATAATAGCCATTACCGTTAATGATATTGACACGCTCTAAAATGTATTGATTGCCAGTGATATGTCCACGTTTACGAGCAATATTCAATACTTTTTCAAGGATACCATCACCAAACACCCAGGCCGGGTTATTGACATCATTGATAGCTGCTTGGTTATACGGCACACGGCTCAGGTTCCGCTGAAGTGGGACGCCATCGCTTGGAAGACCGTACCCTGAATAGCCTGGACTTGCAGCTCCTGCACCACTTGTAGCAGCATTGACAGCTGGGGTTGTAGGCGTTGCTGCTTGAGCTGGGGCCGGTGTTGCATTAGAAGTATCTGTACCACCTGTTCCTGTTACTGGGGCCGGTGTCGCGACCTGTTGTGAACGTCCTTGCGCTACCGCCTCATTTAATAAGCTATCTAATTTTTCATTGCCTGTCTTTGTTTCTGCAAAGGTTGCATCACTTTTTGCTTTGGCAGTTGCATCAAGAACTCCATCTTTGATGACTGGAGAACTGAATTGAGAATTCACTTTTTGAATGGCAGAAACTTGCTTCACAAGGTCTTCATATTTTGTTTTAGCCACATTATAATCACTGCTTCCTTCTAATTTGTCCAGCAGTTTCTTCAGATTTTCCAAGTCTCCGAATTTATCATTCTTAAGCCCACTTTTCGATTCGTCTACAAAAAAGGCATCGTAGGCTTTGGTAAACTCTTCCAATTTTTGAGCTTGTGTTTCACTGCTACTTGATTTAGAAGTAGAAGATGACTTGCTAGATGAAGAAGATACAACTGTTGTACCACCAGATTTTCCACGACTGTGCATCCAGTTATAGGTCACAAAAATGGCCGAACCGACAATCGCAAGACCTAATGCAGAGTATAGAACCACTTTGATTCGTTTACCAGCATTGCTTGGAGTTTCCTCAGGAAGGTCCTCTGTTTCTACAATTGGTTCAGTTGGTGTGGGTCCAAATTTTATCTTAGCAGGTAATTCTGTTGAGATAGCATCCATTTCAGGTCTTTGTTCCAAGACCGTTTCCGTTACTTCCGGTGCCTCCACTACTTCAGCTACTTCAGCAACTGTTTCTGTAGCTGCCAACTCTTCAGCTTTAGCCAATTCCTCTTTGGCCAAAATCTTTGTATCATATTTTTCTGCTTCAATTTCTGCTCGGTGTTGTTTGATGTATTTGTCTAAGACATTATC
Organism: Streptococcus sp. HMSC073D05; assembly: GCF_001812015.1. NCBI lineage: Bacteria > Bacillati > Bacillota > Bacilli > Lactobacillales > Streptococcaceae > Streptococcus > Streptococcus sp. HMSC073D05. The sequence continues at coordinate 68,928 of NZ_KV807498.1, read as the reverse complement.
ACCTTCAGCTACACCTGCCTCGATTTCTTCTGCCTTTCGATTGGCCTGCCCAATCGTCATCTCTTTAGCATCTTCAAAATCTAAAATTGATTCTGTTTCTTGCTCTAATGACTTTTTATCCTTCTCTGTCATAAAAATCCTTTCTATGCCTTAATCTGCCGTTTTACTCGTTCCCCAAAATATTGGTAGAGATCAACTTTTAGGGTTCCGTTGTAAAGTTTTCGTTTTTTATCTGCTTTACTACCGAATTTAGATTCAAAACCTTCATCACTGGTTAAGATAAATTTACTCCAGGTTTTGAGAGGTGCAAATACGTGCCCCATTTCAGTATACAATCTCGTAACGCCTTCATCATCGGATAAGCGTTCTCCATATGGAGGGTTAGAGATAATCACCCCATTGATCTTATCTGAGTGAAGATCTTGGACTCGCATTTGTTTGAAAGTAATGTCACTGCTAACGCCCGCTTTCTGAGCATTTTCTTTAGCAATCTCAACCATCCGTGCATCGATATCGGTTCCCATAATATCCAATTCGATCTCACGATTAATTTTACTGCTCGCTTCTTGACGGACTTCGTGAATCAAGCGATCATCCATCCAGTTCCATTCTTCAAAAGAAAAGGTCCTACGCAATCCAGGTGCCATCTTTCGAGCAATCATCGCCGCCTCAATACAAAACGTTCCAGAACCACATGTCGGGTCAAGCAAGGGCTTATCTGGATACCAGTTTGACAACAGAAGAATTGCTGCTGCCATATTTTCCTTAATAGGGGCTCCCCCTTTTTCGGTCCGATAGCCACGTTTGAAGAGGCTACTACCAGTGGTGTCAAGCAAGACGGTGGCTTGGTCTTTAAGGATCGATACTTCAATCTTAAACTCTGCCCCATTTTCCATGAGAGGAACACCTTCTGGTCGGGCATAGTGTTTTTGTAACTTTTTAACGACTGCTTTTTTCGAAATGGCCTGAACGCTAGGTTCATTATGAAGTTTTGATTTGACACACTTAGCCTTAGAAATAGGAAAACGTGCTCCTAAAGGCAAATAATTTTCCCAATCCAAAGCAAAGACACCTTGAAAGAGTTCTTCGAAGGTTTTGGCTGGAAAACTCCCAACCACAATTTTCACTCGATCAGCCGCGCGCAACCAGAGATTGGTCTCTATGATTGCTCGACGGTCTCCTTGAAATCGAACCCGTCCATTTTCAACCTGGCAATCGTAACCGAGATCGCGTAGTTCTCGACCAACAACAGCCTCTATGCCAGCAGCGGCCGTTGCAATCAATTCAAATTGTTTTTTCATCTTATTCCTATCACTTTAAAAAAGGAGGTTGAGATCTCTCTCCACCTCATCAACCTATATGCAATTTTCTATAAGCCATGTTTTGTTCCAGAAATGACTAGGTACCATTTCCTTCGATAATCATCTGTCTACTGTTTCCAGTCAGAATGCTATGTTCGTTTCCACGCATTCCATGCCCCGACCAAAGTTTGGGTTGCTAGCTTGAGGGGTTTACCGCGTTCCACTTTTTTGGTTTCCCTAAAAACTACGTCACTGTGGCACTTTCAGAGTTACTAGAGCTTATCCTTAGACTTAGCTCCTTCACTCGCCGTAACTTGAATACCAAGTCCCTAGGCTTATGGATTCACCTAGCACAAACACTACAGGCATCACAGCCTGTGCTAGCATGGACTTTCCTCATGAGAGGATTCTCTCACGCGATTATCCAAAAATTGCACGATCTATGGGATTAATAATCGCGATCTACGATCTGTTTCCCAAAAACTTCTTTTTCCAAACGATTGAGACGTTTGAGTATATCAAAGTTCGTCGCTGTTGTCACTTGCGGGAATTCTTGCGTAGCGGTGCTAGCAATCGGAGATGTTTGTGGTGTTTCCTGTGCTTTTTGGGCAAGTTCTTCACGAAGGCGGGCGTTTTCTTCACGCAATTCCTTCACCAAAGCAGCATAGGTTTCATAGTCTTTTATAACATCATCTAAAAATTCATTTACTTCATCTTTATTATAACCACGAACTTCTCGTTTGAAATCTTGATCAAAAATATCTTTCGCAGTAAAAATAATACTCGCCATTACTCTCTCCAATCTAGTTCATCATCTCAATTATATAAAAAAATGGTAAGAAAAATCAAGGTATAACACCTAGTTTTCGTAAAAATTTTCAGCAAGTTCATTTAAGTCATCAAAACTTAATTGTTTGACATAAAATGGTTCTTTTTCTAACATCATTTTGTAAAGATATTTTAAATTGGTTTCATTTTCTGGATCATAAAAAACATAAGCTCCATCCGCGTTATCTATTAAAAACTGATTGTATTCTTTTAGTTGACCCGGATTGCTATAGTGGGGATAGGCATATTTCACGAAATCCACCTGTTTGAAGCGTGTTAATAATTCCTGATTGCTTTCATTCCAATTTTCGCCAACATTCTCAAATAGGAAGATCGTCGCCATTTGAAAATCGTAATCTTTTTTTAATTCAAAGGCGACCTCTAGTACCCAAGCCTCAAATCCCAAATTACCAGAAAAGACCAGCCATTTCACTCCTTCTTCAAATAAACGACGAAGATCTCTTTCAATGGCTTTTTTGATAATGGTCAGTCGAGGGTCTTTATTGGAAAAGACGCCCACATCAAAACTCTTATAACCTGCAACAAGTATGGTATTCATTTTTTCCTCATTATTCTAATTTATGATATAATAGAGTGATGTAATTGTACCAATAAGGAGAACTATGGTCAACTATCCACATAAAGTAGCAAAAAAAACCTTGGTCTCTACACAAAGGAAACATCCAGTCGACTTTGCGAATCGTGGGATGACATTTGAAAAAATGATCAATGAAAGCAATCAATACTATCTTTCTCGAGGTCTAGCTGTCATCCATAAAAAACCAACACCGATTCAAATCGTGAAAGTGGATTATCCACGTCGCAGTCGGGCAAAGATTGTTGAAGCCTATTTCAGGCAAGCCTCAACGACAGACTATTCTGGAGTATACAAGGGACGCTATATCGATTTTGAAGCCAAGGAAACACAGCAAAAGCAATCCATGCCGATGAAAAATTTCCATCAACATCAGATCGATCATATGGAGGCGGTTGTCCAGCAAGGCGGTATCTGTTTCGTTCTCTTGCATTTTGCAAAGTTGAGTGAAACCTACTTACTACCTGCTTCTGCATTAATTCACTATTACAACATCGATCATGGTAGTAAATCCATGCCCCTCTCCTATATTCAGGAGCACGGCTTTCTAGTAGATAAGAATCGACTTCCGAGCGTTCCTTATCTTGATATTATCGAACAGAAACTTCTAGGCGGTATTTAAATGAATAAACAAACAGTCATTCAATGGTTGAAATATGTTGCAATCGCAGCCATTTCATTTTTCTTACTTTTATTTGTCCTTGGTGGACTGATATTTAGTTACTATGCTATGAAAGCACCAACCTTGTCTGAAAAAGATTTGGTTGCAACAACATCTAGTAAGATCTATGACAACCAAAATAACTTGATCGCAGATTTGGGGGCTGAGAAACGAATCAATGTCACAGCCAATGAAATCCCTACTGATTTGGTCAATGCTATCGTAGCGATTGAGGACCACCGTTTCTTCAATCACCGTGGGGTCGACATCATTCGGATCGGCGGTTCCTTCCTTCACAACTTACGAGGAGGAAGTCAAGGTGGGTCAACCTTGACGCAACAATTGATCAAATTAACCTATTTCTCCACTTCGGCCTCTGACCGTACCCTCTCTCGTAAGATCCAAGAAGCTTGGTTAGCAACCCAATTAGAAAAGAAAGCAACCAAACAAGAAATCTTGACCTATTACGTCAATAAAGTATTTATGGCGAATGGGAACTACGGAATGCAGACAGCTGCAAAAAGTTATTACGGAAAAGATTTAAAAGATCTTTCACTCCCTCAATTGGCACTCCTTGCGGGGATGCCCCAAGCACCAAACCAATACGATCCATACTCCCATCCTGAAGCAGCGCAACAACGCCGAAACTTAGTATTAAAAGAAATGCTCGATATGAAGACCATTTCTAACAAACAATACGAAGCAGCGGTCAATACACCTGTTACAGATGGTCTGCAAAGTCTTAGTTCTTCAAGCAGTTACCCAGCCTATATGGATAATTACCTGAAAGAAGTGATCGAGCAGGTCGAAGAAGAAACAGGCTACAATTTGCTCACAACTGGGATGGATGTCTATACTAACGTTGACACCGAAGCGCAAAAGAAATTGTGGGACATCTATAATACAGATGAATATGTCAACTATCCAGATGATGAATTGCAAGTAGCTTCAACAGTTATCGATGTTAATACTGGTAAAGTCATTGCACAACTTGGCTCTCGTCACCAATCTAGCAACGTTTCCTTTGGTACCAACCAAGCCGTTGAGACCAACCGTGATTGGGGTTCTACAATGAAGCCAATCACAGACTATGCACCAGCTCTTGAACATGAGGAATATACTTCTACTGCAGCTACCATCACAGATGCACCATACAATTTCCCTCATTCCTCAACACCTGTCTACAACTGGGACCGTTCTTACTACGGTAGCATTACTATGACTTATGCAATCCAACAATCTCGGAACGTTCCTGCAGTGAAGGCTCTTGAAAAAGTTGGCCTTAAAAAAGCCAAGAAATTCCTAAATGGACTGGGAATCGATTATCCAGAAATGGTATACGCTAATGCCATCTCAAGTAATACTAGCGATTCAAGCAATAAATACGGAGCTAGCAGTGAAAAAATGGCTGCTGCCTATGCTGCCTTTGCTAATGGTGGTACCTACTACAAACCGAAATATGTCAGTCGAGTTGTCTTTAGTGATGGAACCACAAAAGAATTTGATTCCGAAGGAACCCGCGCGATGAAGGCAACAACCGCCTACATGATGACAGATATGATGAAGACCGTCCTCACGTCTGGTACTGGTACAAATGCGGCTATTTCAGGAGTCTACCAAGCTGGTAAGACAGGTACATCAAACTATGCTGACAACGAGGTCAAAAAGTTAACCAAAAATACAGGTTATTCAAGTATCGTGACACCGGATGAGTTATTCGTAGGATACACACCTGAATATGCTATGGCCGTCTGGACGGGTTATTCAAATCGCTTGACTCCGGTATTAGATAACGGAATTCAGGTGGCAACGGATGTTTACCGTCAAATGATGCTCTATCTTGCCAATAACAACAATTCTGGTCATACAGATTGGACGCAACCAAGTGGGCTGTATCGAAGTGGTTATTATCTCTACTTAAACAATGGTAAGAACAACAACAATAACTACTATTATGAGCCAAGTTATTCCACTGATCAATATTCGTATGAAGAACCATCGTCTAGCTCTTCAAACGAAGAAAATCCATCTAAACCATCTGAGCCTTCTTCACAAGACTCTAACAATCATAACGAATAATATAATGGGGAAGTCGGGCTTTTTGCCCGGCTTTTTTAAATGATGGTTGAACAATCAGAACCTTCTCGTTCTTATTTTAGAATCCAACACTTATAAATCTAGTTTATTTAGTTAGACTTCCCAACTTTTTATTTTTGAATATATAAAAAAAGAGCCTTTTGGCTCCTTTTAGAATGTAGACAAACTATTTTAAAGTAAAAT
>NZ_KV807498.1:0-63163 GCF_001812015.1 Streptococcus sp. HMSC073D05 | reverse complement strand
AGTTCCAATTTTTAAATCGATTTAAGAAAATACTGAAACTTTCCGCTGTAAGAAAAGTGCCTGAAACGTTATTGTTTCAGGCACTCGGAATTATTGAGAGTAAAACAGTTTGGGAAACTGTTTTAGCCTGAGCCCAGAAATTAAAGAGCGAAGGGGCTCAATAAAAATTGAACACAGGCTGCGGATTGTGTCAAAAAGATAAGTTCTCCTAGAATCGAAAGATTCTGCGTCAAACTTCCTATTTTGACTTTATCCGCAGACATCCTTTGTATCTTAATTTAGTCATGGAACTTCTTGGATTGCTGAAATCATCCACTGGATAATTTCACCTAACCTCCGTACCCACCTAAGGAAAGTTTTTAAGATATTTTGTCTTCAATCTTAAAAGAGCCTTTCGGCTCTTTTCTGTATCATTATTTTGCCAAAGCTCCCATTGGATCCCACGGTGCTAGGACAATTGGTTCTGCTTCATAGGCTGCTAATTCGTCTGCTGTTAGGAATTCTTTACGAACCACGATTTGGTAGGTATATTCATCCATCCAAGCATCAGAAGCCACAAAGTAACCATCTGTACCGACCTTGTCTCCCCATGAATTTTCAACCTTCCATTTACGAGACTGACCTGCTTCGTCTAAATCAACCCCTGTCAAGACCATAGCGTGTGTCATTAGACTTTCTGCATAGTCCAGGCGACCCGCCTTGTCTTGTGTCAAATGAATGTCCATGCCTGCTTCAAAATCGTAGACATCTGTTGCCAGGATTCCGGCTTTACGGTTGCTGACTTGGCCTACATCTGAACCAAACCAGACAGTTTCTCCTGCTTTCATTTGAGCAATGGCTAATTCTTTCAATCGATCCATTGGAACATTTAGGTAGCGGACTGGATGGCTACCTACAACATTGCCCAGCATATCTACTGTATAAGATTTTCCATATGGCTTATCTGTAGTTGGGGCATTGATAATGGAGACGTAATCGTCTAATTGAAGGTCTACATATTTTTTGTAGAAGCTTTGTGGAGTTAAGCCACTTTCGCTATGGAATTGATTATCCTTATCACGGTATGAAAAGTCAAATTCACGTGGAGGCAATCCTAAAGACATAGCCAAGAAGTTAAAGATTTCTTGCAACAACGCTTGTTTCTTGCTCGCAACTGCCTCACTATCTGCGCCTGAGTGAATCAAATCACGCAAGATTTGCGCATCTTGACGCAAGAGTTTATTGAGGTAGGTGTTCAATTCCCGGCTATTGCTGGATGAAATGGATTCTGGATAAACGGATTTTGGAACCACTCCGTATTTCTCGAAGAGGGATACCACCATATCCCATTGACCGCCATCTTGTTGTGGGGTTTGTAGGAGAAAAGCCACCTTACGGCTGGTCAATTCTTGGTCTGCTGTAGCAATCACTTGCTCCAAAAACCAGTTTGATTTTTCATACTTATCCCAAAAGAAAGTATGTGCTTGAGACAATTCAAAATCCTCCAATTGGAAGCTTGAAATCATCTTGTGACGGAAGGTATTTAAAGCCGCAAACATCCAACAACGCCCAGATGCTTTTTGGTTTGTCACCTTATCCTTGGTCAAATCAAGTGAAAAAACTGGTGTATTCTCTACTGTACTCTTGCGCGTTTCAAGCGATGCATGGATCCCATTGTGGGTAACAGTATTTTCAATAGCCGCATATTTCACATTTGCTTCATAATTAGCATAGAGCTGGTCTGTAAATTCTTTCGTTAATTCTGACATAGCAATCTCCTTTTTTCGTTATTTACTATTATAATCCTTTGAGCAGAATCTTCAAGTAAAAATCACCCTATAGAGAGGGATTCTGTTTAGAATAGATGATTTTATCCCCACAATATCCTTTGCGTTGAATGGCATGAGGGATGGTTTCTACATACAGCATTCCTGCCTTTTCCATGACTTTCCCTGAAGCAGGATTTAAACTGACATAAGTGGCTTTGATTTCTTTAAATCCGACTTCGTTCAATAAGAAATCCAAAACAGCTGTGAGCGCTTCTGTCATGAATCCCTGCCCCCAGAATTTCTTACCAAGGATATAACCTAGCTCGCATGATTGACTTTCCTGGTCTTGAGAAACCACACTAATATCTCCAATCACCTGATCTGGTGATGTTTTCAAACAGATCGCCCATTTATAAGTATCTGGTTTACGATACTGTTCGATCCATCTTTTGATCGATTCTCTGGTTCTCTCAGAAGATGCATGGGCATCCCAGGTGACATATTTCAGGGTTTCAGGATCAGAAGCCCAATTTTCAAACATCGCTGATGCATCCTCCAAAACGAAAGGCCTCAAGTATAAATGCTCTGTCTCTATGACAAGACTTCCAAGATGATTCATAGATTGTCTCCCTTCATTTTTTCATGCAACTTGAACGTTGCAAGTTGGTTACTTTAATCTAGAAGAAAAGGACGGATGAAACCGCCCTTCTTTTTGATGCTTTTCACAATATTGTATGGTGAGAAGACTACGAAATTGAACTCTACGGGTTACCGATTTCTGTCTAGTATTAATAGAAAAATTCTATTTGTCTCCACCTCATCCATGAGCTTTTCAATGATACATTGACGCAGTAGCTGGCTGATTTGAACGGAGCTCTTTGAGCACCTTTCAAATCTAGACAGCCTTGCGGGGGTGAGACTACGAAATCGAACTCTACGAGTTACCGATTTCTGTCTCACTCCCAAAAATGATCAAATACTGTGATTGGCAAGTGGCGTTTGTGTTGGCCTTTGTACCACCATTTTTCAATAGTGGCTTGAGCTTCTGGGCTCACTTGTTTGCCTTCTAGGTAATCATCGATTTCATTATAGGTGACACCCAGCGCTACTTCATCTGCTATTCCTGGTTTTTCTTCTTCCAAATCTGCTGTTGGGATTTTCTCATAAAGAACAGGATCGGCTCCTAAAGCCTTGAGCAATTGTTTTCCTTGGCGTTTATTCAAACGGAAAAGGGGTAAAATATCTGCACCACCATCTCCAAATTTTGTGAAGAAACCAGTAATATTTTCTGCAGCATGATCCGTTCCAATCACCGCTCCGCTGCGTGCTCCAGCTAGAGCATACTGAGCAATCATGCGACTGCGAGCCTTAATATTGCCTTTGTTAAAATCAGAAACCTCTGTTCCAGTCGCTTCTACTGCTCGTACCATTTCGTCAGCAGACTCCTTGATATTCACAACCAGGCTAACATCAGGCTGGATAAAGGCCAATGCTTTTTGTGCATCTGCTTCATCTGCCTGTACCCCATAAGGAAGACGAACGGCAATAAATTGATAGGAGGCATCTCCTGTTTCTGCGCGCATTTCTTCCATGGCCAATTGAGCTAATCGTCCAGCAAGAGTTGAATCTTGTCCTCCTGAGATCCCTAATACAAATGTTTTCAAGAAAGGATGTTTTTTTAGATATCTTTTTAAGAAATCAACCGAGCGGCGAATCTCTTCCTGAGGATCAATACTTGGCTTGACACCCAATTGTTGGATAATCTCTTCTTGCAAACTCATTTTGCATCTCCTTCTCCATTGGCCTTGTTACGCATTTCCTCGATCAGATCCATCTTATCCTGCCAAATATCTTTGGCCAAGTCAACTGGGTAATGCTGTGGATTGAGGACGCGCTTGTATTCATCCCATAATTGATCGTAATTTTTACGAGCATATTCTTGAATTTCTGATAATGTTGGTAGTTGATAAACCAATTGACCCTCTTTAAAAATATCCACTAAAAGAGGAATGGCCTCAAAGTTTCGGACCGTTTTATTAATGTAGGTATAAGTCGGATGGAACATTTTAAGTTCAGTCAGTTGTGAAACATCTACTCCATCATAAGTGATGTAGTCACCTTCTGATTTACCTTTTTCACGGCTCGTAATCCGCCAGACTTGCTTTTTACCTGGAGTAGAAACTTTCTCTGCATTATTGGAAAGCTTGATAGTATTGATCATCTCTCCTGCTTCGTTTTCAACAGAGACAATTTTGTATACCGCTCCAAGTGCTGGTTGATCGTAAGCTGTAATTAACTTGGTTCCTACACCCCAAACATCAATTTTTGCTTTTTGCATTTTTAAGTTGAGGATGGTATTTTCATCCAAGTCATTAGAAGCGTAGATTTTAGCATTTGTAAAACCAGCCTCATCTAATTGCTGGCGAACCTTTTTAGAAATATAGGCAATATCTCCTGAGTCAATTCGGACGCCTAGGAAATTGATTTTATCTCCCATTTCACGCGCTACCTGAATAGCAGCAGGGACCCCAATACGCAGGGTATCATAGGTATCGACGAGGAAGACACAATCTTTATGGGTTTCCGCATAAGCCCTAAAGGCCTGGTAGTCATTTCCATAAACCTGTACAAGAGAATGGGCATGAGTTCCTAAAACTGGGATTCCAAAGAGTTTTCCTGCACGAACATTACTAGTTCCATTGGCACCTCCGATGACTGCTGCACGAGTTCCCCAAATTGCAGCATCCATTTCTTGCGCACGACGGGTTCCAAATTCCATCAAAGGCTCATCTTCAATGACTGAACGAATACGAGCAGCTTTTGTGGCTATCAAGGTTTGAAAGTTGACAATATTCAAAAGGGCTGTTTCCACCAATTGGCACTGAGCTAGAGGGCCCTCTACCTGAACAATTGGTTCATTCGCAAAAACTAAGTCTCCTTCTTGAGCCGAGCGTACCGTCAATTCCAACTTGAGATCACGGAGATATTCCAAGAAGTCCCCATGATAACCGAGTGACTCTAAATAGGCAATATCGCTCTCAGAAAAACTCAAGTTTTCCAAGTATTTCACAATTCTCTCTAAGCCAGCAAATACTGCGTAGCCGTTTTTAAAAGGCTGTTGACGAAAATAGACTTCAAATACGGCATGTTTATTGTGGATACCTTGATTAAAATAGACCTGCATCATATTGATTTGGTATAAATCAGTATGCAAGGTTAAACTGTCATCTGGATACATATGTATACCTCTTTTTTATAGATTTGTTCTATGAATTCCTACCATAAAATTAGTACCATTATAGCACATTTCAGCCCTATTGAATACTGAAAGGAAAGAATGAAAAAAATCTGAGACAGGAAGCTCAGATTTTTTGGATTAAAAGTTTTCTGTGATATATTTATAAACTTCTTGGCCAGCAATCGCACCGTCTCCGACTGCTGTCGTCACTTGACGCAAATCTTTTTGACGAACATCGCCAACTGCAAAAATACCTGGGACTGTGGTTCTCATATGATCATCCGTGATCACCCAGCCATTTTCATCTAAAATACCAAGTTCTGTCGCAAAATCACTGACAGGATCTAAACCAACATAGATAAAGACGCCTCCAAAGGCTTGCTCTCTAACCTCTCCTGTCTTCACATCTTTTAAAAGGACAGACGTTACTTTTTGTTCACCCTTAATTTCTTCAACAACCGTATTCCAAGCAAAGTGAATTTTATCATTGGCAAAGGCACGATCTTGAAGAACTTTTTGGGCACGAAGCTGGTCTCTTCGGTGAGCAATCGTCACTGTTTTTGCAAACTGAGTCAAAAAGACAGCTTCTTCTACCGCAGAATCGCCGCCACCAACGACCAAGAGATCCTCATCTCTAAAGAAAGCTCCATCACAAACAGCACAGTAGGAAACCCCTCTACTATTAAGCTCCTCTTCACCAGGGACATTCAATGAACGGTGGTTAGACCCTGTTGCAATCACCACGGTTTTAGCTTCAAATTCCCCATCATCTGTGACAATCTTTTTGGTTGCTCCGTGGTCTTCGATGCGCTCTACCTGACCAAACAAATGTTCCACGCCAAGATTTTCTAAAGGCTCAAACATTTTTTCAGCCAAATCTGGGCCACTAATATTCGCATAGCCAGGATAGTTTTCGATGTCAGACGTATTGTTCATTTGACCACCTGGAATTCCTCTCTCAATCAATGCGACCTTTAAATTGCTTCGTGCTGCATAAAGGGCAGCAGTCATCCCTGCAGGACCTGCTCCAATAATCACTGTATCAAACATACTAAACCTCTTTCTGTTTTGTTGTAACCATTATAATTCTAACACAGTCTTTTTGCAATTATCGTGCTTGAAAGATAAACAAAATCCCTATGACCGCAAAGGTTAAAATAGGAATCGTCATGATATCAATTAAGAGGATATCATACAAATGGGCTTGTCGTTGCTTGGCTGTTTTATCTTTCTTCTTAAGGGCACGGTAGCCAATCCAAATACAAGAAGCGATCCCAACTAAAATCGTTGTCGTCACTAAACTTTGTAAATATAAGGACAATAATTTATTTAACATCACGACTCCAAATATTTTTACATTTTCAGAAAACAAACCCAGCTAGCATCGCCAGCTGAGTCTTACCTCTCCTCTATTATATCAAACATAGGTCCGTTTGTAACTAGCAAAGAATTCTTTTGTCCGTTCTTCTTTTGGATGTTGCATGATTTCCTCTGGTGTTCCAGATTCAATAATCCGTCCTTTATCCAAAAATAATACCTTATCTGCTACTTGCGCTACAAAAGACATATCATGGCTGACCAGTACCATGGTTTGTCCTGATTTTGCCGCATTGGCAATGGATTTTTCAACTTCTCCAACCAATTCTGGATCCAAGGCTGAAGTCGGTTCATCCAACAAAAGAACCTCTGGTTTCATGGCCAAGGCACGGGCCAAAGCCACCCGTTGTTTTTGTCCACCTGAGAGGTGACGAGGATAGTGATTTTCACGATCCGATAAACCGACTTTTGCCAGTTCTTCTCGAGCAATTTTCGTTGCTTCTTGATCGGATAACCCCTTCACAACAATGAGCCCTTCTTTCACATTTTCAAGGGCTGTTTTTCTACCAAACAAATTAAACTGTTGGAACACCATGGCCAATTTTCTTCTTAAGGTTAAGATTTGATCTTGGGTAATGTGTTCAAAATCAACTTCGAAATCATCAATCTTAATTCTACCACTATCTGGTGCTTCCAAATAGTTTAAACTGCGTAAGAAGGTTGATTTACCAGCTCCCGAAGACCCGATTAGGGCCACGACTTCCCCTTTTTGAATTTCCAAACTTAGATTATTTAAAACCTTTTGACCTGAAAATGTCTTTGATAATTCTGAAATATAAATCATTAGATCCGGACCTCCTGATCTGGTAAATCAATTGCTACGGGAGTCTCAATATCCAGTCGACGTTCAATGTGACGGCCTAGTATTTCAATGAGAATGTTCACAATCCAGTAAACAATCGATACCGTGATAAAGCGTTCAAAGTACTTCAAATCGCTCCCCCCAATAATCCGTGCTTGAGCAAAAATTTCAACCACACTGGCACTAAAGGCGAGCGAGGTCCCCTTGGTCAAGCCAATGAGAGAGTTGATTAAAGTAGGAGTTGCAACGACTGCTGCATTGGGAATAATAATCCGGCGATAAACTTGACGGTTGGTCATCCCAAGACTACGCGCTGCCTCAATTTCACCAGGATCCACTGATAAAATGGCTGCCCGGATGGTTTCACTCGCATAAGCTGCCTCATTAAAGGCAAGAGCCACAATTGCAAATAACTCAGCTGGAATAGCATTAATATTAAAAGCTGTTCCATAAGACTGATTGATTGCTTTTAAAATAAGAGGAATCCCATAATAGGTCAACATCAACTGAACCAACAAAGGAGTCCCCCGTAAAAAACTGACAAAAACAGCTTGAATCGGGTATAGAATTCGTACACGATTAATTTTGACCAGAGCAAAAATCATGGCAAAAATAATCCCAAAAAATGCGCCTCCTAGGGCTAGTAAAATCGTCACAGGCAATTTTCCTATGACAGACGGAAATGCATCCAATACGGCTCTCAAACTAAACAGCTTGCTATCTGGAACGTGTTTTAAAAAGTCAGCATACCAGTTGGCAGCTAAAAGATTAGTTGTAAACATTTTTGTTACTTCCTTTCTCGAACATAAACATTCTATCACATTCACTATCGGAATTCCAAAAATTGCTACAGAAATAGAAAAATGATAGACTACTCAAATTTAGTCTATCATAATTTTAGACAAGTTCCTAATAGTTTTTCTTTATGGAGTTCATAAAGAAAATCTATGTTTTCTTCTGAACATTTGAAAGAAGGGGTTAGAAAGTTTGGCGTTTGGCCTTACGTTCCGCCCGACCACGCGCACGGTTTTCAGCTCGCTTAGCTTTTCTCCGCTTTTCATCAACTGCCCATTTGATTTTTTTCTTGTAGCCTGGTTTGATTTTTTTCTTTTTCTTCTTCACCAGACCAATCATTTCGATGTCGAGTTTCTCTTGCTTTTTCTCACGATTCGCCCGTCTGTCCCGATCATAAGTATCTTCAATAACCCCATTTTTCAACACTTTCGGTACGAAACGAATGCCCATTTTTTCTAGTTCACGGATATCTGAATCATCACTCGGTTGATAAAGAGTAATAGCGACACCTGGTAGACCATTGCGTCCTGTCCGACCGACACGGTGGACAAAGAAGGAAAGATCTTGTGGAATAGCATCGTTGATGACATGACTCCCCCCTTCGATATCAATCCCACGAGCCGCTAAATCTGTGGCCACAATATACTCAAAATCAAGATTTTTAACCTGATTCATGATCCGTTTCCGTTCACGTGGTGGGATATCTCCGTGAATCTTTGCCACTTTCAATCCCTGAGCCACCAAATAGGCATGGAGATCATCTGCTCTCGTTTTGGTATTAACGAAAATCATGGCCAAATAAGGTTGCAAGGTCTTGGTCAATTGGTAAATTTGCTCATTTTTATCCCGACCCTTGGTGGAAACCAGCCAATTATCGATGGTATCTGAAATCACCGTCTTAGTCTTAATTTGCTCCATGACTGGGTTTGAGAGATATTTTTTCAAGAAAGGCTGCAATTTTTGCGGAATGGTGGCTGAAAAAACTAAAAATTGCAGTTGTTGCGGAAGCCTTGAAGCAATCTTATCCACAGTAGACAAGAATCCCATGTCCAGTGTCATATCTGCCTCATCTACCACAAAAGTATGGGCCTTATGAATAGCCAGATCACCCGATGCAACCAGATCATAGATCCGGCCTGGAGTTCCAATCACGATATGTGGTTGTTTGACCTGCAATTTTTCAATCTGACGGCTTTTATCCGTTCCTCCAACATAATTCACAATCCGAATCTCTTTGTCAGAATGACTAGCGATTTGACGAGCAGCTTGGTAAATTTGCGTCGCCAACTCCCGACTAGGAGCCGTGATGACCGCTTCAACTTGCTCACTGTCTTCATTTAAGGTTTGAAAAATCGGCAAGAGGAAAGTATGGGTCTTCCCAGAACCTGTCTTTGACTCTCCAACCAAATCATTTCCAGCTAGGACAATCGGAATTAGTTTTTCCTGTACTTCGGTTGCTTCTCTAAAATTGATTTCTTTCAGTGCCTCTTGAATATAGGGCTTAAAATTAAACTCTGTAAATTTCATTTTCTCAGTTCCTTTCATGATCTCTATTATTATATCAGAAAAGCTGTCTTCTTGCCTCTCTTATGGGTCATTTTTCCTAACCAGCGAAGTCTCTCTGAGTCAGCAAAAAAACGATGGGCAAGCCCACCGTCGTTTTATAGGTAGAGAAGGACTAGAGTCACGACACTTGTCACTAAGGCAATGCTCCACATAAAGGCATCCACTTTCCATTCTGACCAGTTTCGGCCATTGCCAGAAAGGCCACCCAGTTCTAAATGATGGTGGAAAGGAGTCATTCGGAAAATCCGACGTCCTTCCCCGTAACGTTTCTTGGTCCATTTGAAATAGGTCACTTGTAGCATTACTGAACCCGTTTCAATGACATAGACCAGACCAATTAAGAGCAGGGTCCACTCGACATGCAAAGCCATTGACAAGGCTGCAAGCATCCCTCCAAGAGCTAGACTACCGACATCTCCCATAAAGATTTTAGCCGGCTTGTGGTTGAAGACAAAGAATCCTAGCAAGGCCCCAATCATACTCAAGGTGACAAAGAGAATGTCCCATTTCCCTTGCATATAGGCAATAAAGGAATAGGCACTCAGGCTAATGGCAACGGAGATGCTGGCTAATCCATCAATCCCATCTGTCAAATTGACCGCATTTGAAAAACCAACCAACCAAAATAAAGCAAAGAGAATGTAGAAATAGCCCAAGTAAAGTTCATATCCGAAAACATTCAAAAGGCTTCCTGCACCGTGGCGTTCAGAAAAAATATAGAAGATGATTCCACCAACAAGTTGAAGGGCCAATTTTTGTTTTGGGTTAAGACCTTCATTAATCTTACGAAAAACTTTTAAAAAGTCATCCAAAAATCCAACAATTCCATAAAGAATCAAGATAAATAGAATCAGTTGAACAGGGCGCGTGAAATTTCCAGTCAATACGGTAACGACAAAACTAACTAGAACGGCTGTAATGAGAAATACAACTCCACCCATTGTCGGAGTGCCAGCTTTCGCTTTGTGTTGTTTCACATCTTCGTGCATTTGTTGCCCGGAAATATGAGCACGATGGTAAAATCGAATAAAGGCTGGAATAGCAGCCACTGTTAATAGAAACGATACAAGGATCGTAGCAATATACATCTTAGTCTCCTAATGTTAAGGTAATCTTTTTAGTTTTATTGAGTGAGGTGTTCATTTTGACACTTTGTTTGGTTACTTTCTTTCCACTACCTTTATAGGTAATCTCAATTCCAGTCCATTCTCCAAAGATATCAGCATTTTTCTTTGTCCAACCATACATATCTGGAACCGCATCAAAGTCTTCTGTTAATAACAATACTTGCTGATTGGCTTTGACTTTAGAGCCTACATCCACAGACATTTTGCGGATATTTTCCCCGGTTCCTAGGACAATTGGCTGCACCAAATTGCGACGCAATTCCTCTGAATAAGCACCTGGGCTCAGATTTTGTTTCAGATTCAACTCCTTAGAGAGAGTTTCTACTGAAGGGATTTTGTAGGTCGTTTCTTTGGTCACACCATCCAAAGTTGGTGCCTCTGATGTCAAATGCAATTCGTCTTTTAAAGCAACTGCATCTTCCAAAATAGGATTGACCAACTCTTCCCAGCTGGTGGCTGAGAATTTCACTTCTGGTTGTTGGACCGTCACATACATAATGAATTCAGGATCTTCTGCAGGTGTCATGGCTACAACCGAGTTGATATAATCATTTTCTCCTTGCAAGTATCCTTGATCTGTCGCCATTTGGGCAGTCCCTGATTTCACCGCAACGTTTTGACCGGGTACCTGAATGATGGGTCCATCACTGTACAAGGTTCCATACTCTGGATCTGTTCCGACGGTGATCATATAGTTCCGTGTCTGTTGCGCAGCTGATCCTGAAACTGGTTTTCCAACAACTTCTTTTTTTGATTTGCGGGCTGTGTCTGATTTTTTATCGTAAATGGCACTAATAAACTTCGGCTCCAACATTTGTCCATCATTAGCGATGGCACTAAAGGCCCGTAACATTTGGGTTTGACTGACGGAAATCCCTTGACCAAAGGCAGATTGTGCCTGACTGACATAGTTATCCCCTGGAAGACCCCCGTAAGCTTCATTTCCCATTCCAAAACGGGTCGGAAGACCGAATTTAAAGCGGGTTAGATAGTCCATCCAGACAGCATTTCCCATTTTTTGCTCTAAGCGGGTCATCCCCACGTTACTTGAGTAAGCAAATCCCTGTGCGATATTCATATAGCGACCTTCAGACAGCCCCATATTGACATCCCAGTCACGGATGGTCGCATCTTTTACTTGTAGTTCGTTATTGTAGTATCCCTCATTATAAGCTGGGAAGGTTCCATGATCAATCGCCGAAGCTAATAACATGACCTTCATCGTTGAACCCGGTTCATATTGATCTTGATAAAGGATGGTATTCCAGGTTTTCAAGTTTTTCAGATCCAACCCTTGTTTGGTATCCGCATTATAGGATGGACGTTGCGTTGTCGCTAGGATCTCTCCAGTTTTTGCACTCACAAGAGTCGCACTAACATACTTTCCTTTTACTTTTTCTTGGAAAACATCCATTCGCGTCTCAAGGTAGGTCTGCAACTCTGCTGAAATAGTCGTATAGACATCTTTTCCATCTTCTGTTTTGACAGAAACCTTATCTGAACCAGGAACGATATTGCCGTTTCGGTCTTTGTCATAGGTGATAACCCCATTTTGACCAGCGAGAATACGATCGAGGGATTTCTCCATCCCTGATTGCCCCTTCAGGGTTTTATTCCCCTCTTTATCTTCTTGAAGAGAGGCCTGACCTATAAATTGAGAAGCAAAAACTCCATTTTTATAGCTTCGATTTGGACTGGTTGTAAAGGCAACCCCTTCAATCTTCGCCGCTTCCATGGCCTCACGGATGGCTGTCATATTACTATAAGTTATGCCGTTTCCGTTCGAGCCAAAAGAAACCTGTTTCAATTTCTTTTGCGACAACTGTTGAATGACGTAATCCTCATCCATCCCTAAGTACTGCTTAAAGATTTCTGCTACTTTTTTAAATTGGCTCTCTTCTACATAGAGGATTTTCCCAGTTGCTGATTTGTACTTTTTATCAATAATGGCATAAACATTATAGGTCGTCGCATCTTCAGCAATTACTGCTCCATTTCGATCATAGATCGTTCCACGTTTTGCAGGAACAATGACCGTCTGCTCATGGACTTTCTTGGCTTGATCCGATAAGGTCACACCAAATTTTTTGTCAGTCCCAATGATCATTGCAAAATTAATCAGAAAGAGAAAAAAGAGGAAAATCGCCAGTACACTGAGATTTTTCCCAACTTGTTTTCGATTCTGATCCGGCAAGCGACGTTTCTTTATCGAATACCCGATCAAAAATTTTTTGAATTTATTCATCACTACTTGCACTCACTGTTTTTCGATTTTCTTTTTGCAGCTTCATTCCTTGGGAGCTAGCCAACTGTGATAAGCGGTCATAACGTGTTAATTCATTGACCTCTTGACGAACATCTGCCAATTCCGTCTTTTTGGCTTCTAGTTCCGTATTCAAATCAGTCAGTTCACTTTGAACTTGTAAAATCCGTGTCTGCATAAAGACAATACTAATGGCTAAAATCACAGCTGTTAGGACAATCGACCCATAAAAAGCCTTTTCTACTCTAGAGAAACGGCGAAAGCGGTCTTGCAGTATCTGTGTTCTTGTTCTCTCATCTCTTGCTGCCATATCAATTCCTCTTACTTGTGTATTTTTCGAGCAACCCGTAATTTTGCTGAATGAGATCGATTATTTTCCTCAAGCTCTTTTTCACTTGGCAAAATAGGTTTCCGGTTAACCAACTCCATCTTTGGTTTCAAATCATCTGGAATAAAGGGAAGCCCCTTTGGAACCTCAACCGTCGAAGCTTCTTTAAACAATTGTTTGGTCAATCGATCCTCTAACGAATGAAAGGTAATCACAGAAATACGACCATCGAGGGCCAACAAATCCATGGCTTGCTGAATCGATTCATCTGCAGCTCCCAATTCATCATTGACTTCGATACGAATGGCTTGGAAAATCTGTTTCGCAGGATGGCCCTTTTTCTTGAGCTCCTTAGCTGGTTTAGCAGATTTAATAATCTCTGCTAATTCAGTCGTCGTTTCAATCGGTTTAATTGCTCGTGCTTGCTCAATTTTCCGCGCAATTTGCTTGGAAAATTTGTCTTCTCCATATTTGAAAAAAATACGGACTAGATCATGGTAATCGTAGCTATTAACGACCTCATAGGCTGTCAAGGAAGCTTCTTGATTCATCCGCATGTCCAGTGGCGCATCTTTCTTGTAAGAAAATCCGCGTTCCCGTTCATCTAACTGAGGACTAGACACACCTAGGTCATAACAGATCCCATAAATTTCAGTCACACCTAAGTCATTTAGACGTTCCTTCAAATGACGAAAGTTATCCTTAATGAAGGTCACCATGCCTTTCTCAATGAAAGGTGCCAATCGGATCTTAGCATTCTCAATTGCATGCTGATCTTGGTCAAAGGCATAAAGATGGCCCGATTCATTTAATTTTGTTAACAAATATTCGCTGTGGCCTGCCCCACCCAATGTGGCGTCTACATAGATCCCATCTGGCTTAACATCCAGCATATCGATCGTTTCATGAAGCAAAACCGTTACATGATGAAATTCTTTACTCATATCTTTACTATTTTACCACAAATGGGACCAAGATGCACTCCTGAAAGAAAATTCACTAACTAACCCTATCGGACCTTTTCAGATCCTACAAAATACCTAGAAAGGCTTGATTTTATTTGTTTCCTCTAGGATTTATGATACAATATTCTTATGAAAATAAGAAAACAGATTCTCATCCCACTTTTATTGGTCGATGCTATCGCTCTCTACTTTTTTCTAACCACTATTGAGGCTTGGATTTTTTGGCTTGCTGCCCTGATCCTAGCCGGCTCACTTTGGTGGCTCAAAAAAGCCATTCAAGGACAAAAAACAGAGATGGAAGAAAAATAATTTCTTCCACCTCTGTTTTTCTTTTATTCCCTCCAAGTAATTCCTTAAAAGAAAGCAAACTAGCTCTGAAATAATAAAGAGCTGGGACAAAAGTCCTAGCCTCTCAATTATTTTTTGACTGTCGAGCAAGACGCAGTGGTTGAGTGGGATATACTACGCTGATTTCATCAGCTTTTACAGCCCTACTCAACTGTGCGGAGGTGGGACAACGAAATCGAATTCTAACGAATTACCGATTTCTGTCCCACTCTCTTGCGGTTTATTGATTATGTTTCCAATTGCTGTAAATCCCAAAAAGAATGATCCAGATGGTTGCCCCAATCGCTCCAATGTATGTTGATTCTTGCAAGAAGAGACAAACAAATACAAAGAGGAAGAAAACAATGGTCAATGGATTCAACACTTTATAGGCTGGCATGACAAAACCATCTGGCATAAATTCTTTCGATTTACGGTACTTAAGATGGGCGAGCATGGTCAAAATGTAAATAGCAATGTAGACACCAGAAGAAGATGCCGTAATCAAGGCAAAGGCATCTGAGACACCTGGCAAGATATTGATAAAGGCTGAAACAGCAACCACAATCGCAGAAAAAATAATCGCGCGACTTGGAATCCCCATACGAGATAAGCTATTCAGTCTCAAACGATTCATCACTTTGCTGTTTGGTGTTTCTTTTGCAATCTGGTACAAGTGACGCCCTGTTGAATAGAGGGTGGAATTCAAGGAAGATGCAGCAGCTGTCAGTACGACAAAATTAATCAATCCTGCTGCCCACTTGATTCCTACCATCTGAAAGACCGTTACAAACGGTGACTTATTGACAGGAAGCTGTTGCCAAGGGAAAATAGCCATAATCGCCAACAAAGCTCCTACATAAAAGATTACAATCCGGATTGGAATTTCTTTAATAGCTTTTGGCAATACTTGTCGGGGATTAGCTGTTTCAGAAGTAGTAATTCCAACAAATTCGATTGCTTGGTAAGCAAAGAAGACCATTTGGAAGGCCATGACGAACTTGACCCAACCATTTGGAAACATTTGAAAACCATTGGTAATGTTACTTAAGCTAGCGTGTCCAGCTGGTGTTTCAAAATTCGTCGTCACCATAAAGATTCCTGTTGCGATCAAGGCTAAAATCGTGACAATCTTGATCATTCCAAACCAGAATTCAACCTCTCCAAAAACCTTCACAGCGATCAAGTTTACACAACTTAAGAGCGCTAAAAAGATAATTTGAATCTGCCAGGCTGGCCAATTTGGAAACCAAAGCTGGACATAGTTGGAAACAGCGGTGATCTCTGCCATTCCCAAAAATACCAAGGAGACCCAATAGGACCATCCTGAAAAATAACCCCAACCTTTTCCTATATACTTGGTGATAAAGTTGATAAAGGTGTGTTGATCAGGGTCCATATAGAGCATTTCTCCGATCGCCCGCATCATCAAGTACATGAAGGCGCCAGTCAGCATATAGACTAAAATAATAGAGGGCCCTGTCAAAGAAAGGGAACGACCGGCTCCAAGAAAGAGTCCTGTCCCGATGGTTCCTGCAATAGCGATCAGCTGAACATGCCGATTTTGCAGACCACGAACCATCCCATTTTCGGTTTCTTCACCAGGATGATGTTTTTTTGACATATAATTACTCCAATTCTTTTTCTGTACATTTTCAGAAAAGTATACTTCAAATTTTCATACAATCTACTATACCATGTTTTTAAAAATTGGTCAATCTAGTGCAGAATATTCTGAATTTTATAGATTAAAAAGAGTGCTGGAGTCTCTTCCAGCACTCTTTTGCTTATGAATTAGGGTCATCGAGGCTACGGCCATGCAAACCTTTTTCACGTTGCACTTGGCGTAGTTTCTCAGGTGTTACATCGTTACCTTCTTCATCCACAATTTTGATCCCTTCGATGTGGTGACGAACCGAACGACGATAACCTTCAATGTATTCTTCACGAAGTTTTGCTTGTTCCACTGCTTCTTCAGGAGTCAAACCTTCTGTTTTTTTCTTTTTAGCAAGCTCATTGATTCGAGCGATTTTTTCAGGTGTCATAATAAGACCTACTTTCTACCTGTCATCAGGTCATTATTTTGTGTTCAATTGATTAAAGGCTGCAACAGCGTTGGCTTTCGCTACAAGACCTGCAAGAAGGGCCAAACGGTTGTTTTTAACAGCCTCATCTTCTGCCATAACCATGGTATTGTCAAAGAAAGCATCGATGACTGGGCTAAGGGCAAAGAGTTGAGCCAATTTGTCGCTAGCTGAACCTGTCAATTCAAGCTCTTCAATTGCTTTAGCAAGGGCTTTTTCTTGATCGTTTTCAAAGAGACTAGCGTCGACTGCTACTGAAGCATCTGCTTTTTCTGCCAAGTTGAAAGCACGTGAGAGGGATTCAACAGCTGCCTTATAACCATCCGTCTTAGCAGCTTCTGAAAGAGCTTCAGCTGCTTCCAGCATATCTGCTACGACAAAGTTTGAACCAGCAAGAACAGCTTCTTTGATATCTTTTGGTGTGCGTCCCATCATCTTGTCCACACGCGCCTTGATGAAATTGAGCACTTCTGCTTGATTGTCATAAGAAAGACTAGCAAATGAAAGTCCGTAAAGACTGTCGATTAACTCATCCATCGGGATGTACCAACCAAAGGCATCCAAGATACGAACAATTCCTTGTGTTGCACGACGAAGCGCATACGGGTCATTGGAACCAGACGGAATCAAACCGACTGAGAAAAAGGAAAGGAGGGTATCCAATTTATCTGCAAGCGCAAGGATAGCACCAACCTTAGTCTCTGGAAGGGCTCCATCTGCTGCATCAGGAAGGTAGTGCTCACGGATAGCTGTCGCTACTGCAGGATCCTCACCAGCAAGGAGGGCGTATTTTTCACCCATGATTCCTTGCAATTCATCGAACTCTCCGACCATACCAGTCAAGAGGTCAAATTTGTAGATTTCAGCTGCACGCGCTACGGCTGCCCTTTCTTCAGCAGTCAAACCAGCTTGTTCAGCTAATGATGCTGCAATGACACCGGCACGAGCCATGTGTTCTGAGAGAGAACCGATTTTTTCATGGAAAGTCACGTTAGCCAATTTAGCAACCAGGTCTTCAATCTTGAGTTTTTGGTCTTCACGCCAGAAGAATTCACCATCTTCGAGACGTGCCACCAATACTTTTTCATTTCCTCGGATAACATTTTCCAAGTGCTCAGCATTCCCATTACGAACTGAGATGAAGTTTGGTTTTAGCCGACCATCAAGGTCACGTACAACAAAGTACCGTTGGTGGGTTTCCATTGAGGTCACCAAGACTTCTTCTGGAACGTCCAAATATTTAGTGTCAAAACTTCCCATAAAGGCAGTTGGATATTCGACCAAGTTCAAGACTTCGTTCAAAAGTCCTTCTTCGATTTGGACTTGAACACCTTGTTCTGCTTCGATAGCTTTGATTTGCTCACGAATCATGTTTTCACGTTCTTTGCTATCCGCAATCACGTAAACAGTACGAAGGTCTTCTTCATAAGAATCCGCATTGGTAATTTCCACTTCATGTCCAAGGAAACGATGTCCACGACTCACACGACCTGAATGGATATCCAAGAAGTCGAGGTCAAGCGCTTCATCACCCAAAAGGACAATCAAGGTATGAACTGGGCGAATGTATTCAAAGGTGTTGTTAGCCCAGTGCATGCTGACAGGGAAGGTCAATGAAGCAAGTACTTCTGGAACGCCAGCCAATACTTCTTTAGCAGGTTTTCCAGCTTCATGTTTCGTCACGTAAACGTATTCTTCACCCTTAACTTCACGGAATTCGATGTCATCTACAGTCAAGCCTTTTCCACGGACAAAGCCTTGCGCTGCTTTTGAGAAGTTTCCATCAGCATCCAAGGCGATTTTCTTAGAAGGTCCTTTAAAATCTTCAGTCAAATCCGATTGTTGATCCGCTAAACCAATCACACGAACTGCCAAACGGCGTGGTGTTGAGAAGGTTTGAATGCTTTCGTATGAAAGGCGATTGTTATCCAAGAAGGCTGCCATTTTCTCACCGAGTTGTTTTTCACTTGGTGTGACAACGTAGGCTGGCAACTCTTCAAGTCCAAGTTCTACTAGTAAGTTTTTTGTCATGTTTCTTCCTTTACAAATTTCTTTTTTTGATAGGCACCTTAGGTACTGGGGACGTTGCTAACTAACTTTGTGAGGCTGTAAGGAAATCTCATGTCTCCTTGACAGCGATTTCCAACAGTCTCATCAAAGTGGATTTAGCCAACTGATTTTTGAACCTAACGTTTCAAAAATCCCCATATACCAGTACGGCGGCGCCTATCCCTTTAGCAAGTCTTCGACTTGCCTCTGGGTAGTCATGTGGGCTCACTTTGTTTGCCCATTTCCATTCTTGTAACGCTTATTATTCTTCCTCTTCTGCTAGGAGTTTGGCGCGTGTGGCTTCGTCAAGGAGTGGGTAACCAAGTTTCTTACGTTCTGCAACGAAGGTCTTAGCTACGACACGGGCCAAGTTACGGATGCGGGCAATGTAACCGGCACGTTCTGTAACGGATACTGCTCCACGAGCATCTAGCAAGTTAAAAGTATGTGAACATTTCAAAACGTAGTCATAGGCAGGGTGAACAAGACCCAATTCCAAGGCACGTCCTGCTTCTTTTTCAAATTTTTCGAAGTTTTCAAGAAGCATATCTTGGTCAGAAACTTCAAAGCTGTATTTTGAGTGTTCGTATTCTGGTTGAAGGAAGATTTCTCCGTATTTAACGCCTGGAGCCCACTCAATATCGTAAACAGAATCTACTTCTTGGATGTAAGAAGCCAAACGTTCCAAACCGTAAGTGACCTCAGAAGTTACTGGACCAGTTGCCAATCCACCAACTTGTTGGAAATAGGTGAACTGAGTGATTTCCATACCGTCCAACCAAACTTCCCAACCAAGACCAGCTGAACCAGTTGATGGGTTTTCCCAGTTATCTTCAACGAAACGGATATCGTGTTCCAAAGGATCGATACCCAATTTTTCCAATGACTCAAGGTAAAGTTCTTGGATGTTTGATGGAGATGGTTTCATAACTACTTGGAATTGGTGGTGTTGGTAAAGACGGTTTGGGTTTTCCCCATAACGACCATCAGCTGGACGACGAGATGGCTCTACATAAGCCGCATTCCATGGTTCAGGACCAATGGCACGAAGGAAGGTGTAAGGACTCATGGTTCCCGCACCTTTTTCATTATCGTAAGCCTGCATGAGCATACAACCCTGGTCATTCCAGTATTGTTGCAAAGTCAAAATAATTTCTTGGAAGGTTAGTTTTTTTGACATCTTCTTCTCCTTTTTATAAATTCTTGCGACATGAGTCCGCCTCGTCGATTTTACGAAGCAAGACGAGTTAGTACTGCGTCTAGCTCAGGCACCAGGGTGCCTGAGCGTGGGGCAGTCCGACTGTAAGGAGGTCTCTGCCACTAACGCAGTGGAAAGTCAATTTTTTAGACATGTTTTACTCCTTATTCATAAAGTTTCTTGTGACTCAGGATGCAAAAAGAACCGTGTCTCTGCTCCTAAGTCGTTTGACCTAGGGGCGTCAGAAACGCGGTTCCACCCTAATTTATTACTTCATTTTATTTTACTTTACTCAGCTTTTACTGAGAGAAAGTGCCACTTGCTTACTTTGCTCTACTTGGCTCTCACTATCCCAAGCTCGCTAGAAAAACGCCGTAAGCCCTTCTTTCTTGACTAGTATTATAGCAAATTTTTAGGTACTTGTAAATAAAAATCCATCTGAAACAAATGTTTCAGATGGATTTTAGGCTAACAAACTATCTTATATCAATTATGGACGTCTTGCAGCTTTTGGTTTTTTACCATGAAGTTTTTTCTTGGCATTCTTCAAGGCTGTCAAGGCATCTTTCACATCTTGTTGGCTTGCTGCTGGATTTGAAAGGATGGTTTGTGCATCCTTGAAGGCTGCTAGGTAAGCTTCTTTTTCTTCATTTCCAGCATAGATGAATTTAGCATTCTTTTCTTGGAACTTCAATTCTTCCTTGATGTATTTTTCAAGGCTTGAAAAATCAGTTGCTTTCCCGTTTAATTTTCCTTCCGCACGGCTAAGCTCAGCAAGTGCTTGATTGATTTGTTCTTGTTTCACAGTTGGATCAACTGCAAGCAAGGCTACTGTTTGGAAAGCGCGGTCGTAGTCGCGACGTACTTTTTCTTTGGCATTGGCATAACGACCAGTTTTAGTCGTAGCATCGTAAGCCTGCATGGCTTCTTTCAAGGCCGCAACGTTTGAATCTTTCCCATCCAAAGCTTGGCTAGCAGCTTCAAGACTAGCTAGAGCTTGGTTGACTTGCTCTTGACTAACCTTGTTGGTCAAGGCTACTTGGGCCGCTTGTAAGGCTTGATCATAGGCTTCCTTCTTATCCGCACTCGCATTGAAGTATTGAGCTGTCTTTGTAATATCTGCTTGGTTGTTTAAAGCAGCCAAGAGATCCACTTTCGAGATCACTCCAATACGATAATTGTTGTTGCGCCCTGCGACAACTGAGATCACTGGTGCTTCCTCAGTTAGTTCATAGCCTGTAGGAAGAGTTGCAACCAAGGTATATTGACCAGTTGCGACAGATTTACCAAAGCCATTTTTACCATATTTTTCAGCAGGCAAGACAAAGTTTTCACCATCTGCCCCTTTCAATACGATCGTAGCTGCTTTTGAAACCGGTTGATCAAAGCTGATGCTAACTGGTGCATATTCTAAAGTATTGGCAAGGAAAGCGATCGTTTGGAAACTATTATCTTCTGTCAAATCAAATTCTTGCGTTAAGCCGCTGACAAATTTCACTTCTGTACGATCATACGTAAAGATTTCTGCAGTGTAATGACCAAAGTTCAAGAAGTTAATATCTTTTGTCTTATCAACTGACACGTATTGGCCATTGCTATCTTTGATTCGGTAAACATACATAGTATCCAAATCTTTGTTCGTTTTAGCGTCACGAACTGCGATTTGAACCCGACCACTATTTTGATCCCGAACTAAATCAGCTAGTGAAACATAATCTACGTTCCCCGCAAAATCTTCTACATAGTAGTAGATATTCTTCTTATCGATGTTTTCAGGAAGATCGAAGCTACCATCTGCATTGGCCTTGATCACATGGTAATTTTCAAGCGCACGTGTGCCATTCTTATCTTCACTGGTTTGGACCATTGTCCCCTGATCATCAAATGGAGTCACATAGACGAGTTTTTCAGTTAAGATACCACCATCGCCAACATCTTTGGCTTTACGTGATACAAACTGTTGTGCTCCGTCTTTAAAGCGAATATAGCCAGATGTAATCACTGGTTTTTGAGTATCAACCCGAACCTTGAAAGTCGTTGATTGCTCCTCAGCTCCAGGAACCATTGGGGTGTAACGGATGACATAATCATATAGACCATCTGCTACCGCATTCCCATTCGCATCAATACCATTCCAGGCAGTATTAGCTAGCGTATAGCTTCGTGGGTTCTTTTGGTCACCGTTGAAGAAGTTCTTACGATGGTCAGATGGAGTTCCTTCCCACAATGGATTTTTATGTTCCGTATCACTTGCTGCATAAACAGTTGCACGAAGGTTTTCAATATTTCGAAGAGCGACTATCTTGTATTCAACAAGGTCTTTATTCCCATCTTCATTTGGTGAAATGGCAATGCGAACATTTCCATTCTCATCTAGTTGAAGAGAATGTGTACCTTCCGCATTTTCTTCAATACCAAGAACGGTAATCCGACGACCATCTCGTTTTCCTTGTGTGAGGAGAAGGTCATTTCGAAGGGTAACAAGCGCAGAAACGTTGGCACTAGAGGAGATATTCAAATCTTTTGGAACATGATAGTAGAATCCATCTTTTCCTTCGCGAACCAAATCATAGATTGGTTTTTCAACAGCTGGAAGGTTTTGGAATTCTCCCTTGAATCCCATAAACGGCAAGCTGACCACATCCCCATCATCTGCCGGATCTACAAAGCGAACAAATCCTTCAAGGAAATAGCCGTTCGGCATTTCTTTGCTCAACTCTTCTGTGAATTTACTTGTATCGACTTTCACCGTAACCGTTTCAGAGCTATGTGCTTTCACGGTTACTTCAGGCCAAGCTGTTTCAGTCAATTTACGTGGACGGAGGGTAAATTTACCATCCTTCACTTCATCTGTGTCAGTATTCACCAACATTTTCAAGGTACGATCGGTATCTGAAATATTGTGAACCGTCACATCAAAGGTAAAGCTATCTCCAACATTTCCAAGAGTAACGCTTGGATAGTTGTTTTCACCAGTCACATACAAGTCTGTTGAAACGGCTGCAGCTGTGTCTACAACCCCTGCTCCTTGTTGACGTGGAGAAGTATAAACACCGGTTTCTTTATTAACATGTGGTTTAGCCGTAGACATCATCAAGGCTTTGACAGTTTCAGAAACTTGTTCTGGAGTCAATTCTGGGTGGTTCTTCACAAGGTATTCTTTGACCAAAGCTGCCACACCTGCTACATGAGGAGAGGCCATACTTGTACCACTCATATCTCCGTAGGTATTATCATTCAAAGAAGAAAAGATATTTCCACCAGGTGCTGTGACATCTGGTTTCAACTGACCATCTGTTGTTACTCCCCAACTTGAGAAATCAGACAATTGATCTGCCTCTGGAGATGGACGGTTGGCCATAGTATTGTTAAAGACAATTTTGTAGGAACCTGCCTTAAGAGCTTCCCCATAACGTTTTGAAATAAAGACAGATGGGATCTTTTTCGCATCTCCTTCAATTGCCATTCCAAGGTTCGATCCTTCCACATTATTGTAGACCAAAGCTCCTGCTGCACCATGATGGAAGGCATTCGCAATCTTTTCTGAGAATGGAATTTCCCCGCGTTGGATTAAGGCTAATTTACCGGTAAGATCCAGATCTTTGAAATCATCTTCTTTTCCAAGACCAACTGACACATATTCGTACTCTTTGCCTTTTTCAAAATCAGCGTCTGCAGCAGATTTACTGTAATCAAACTTCCCGTTATCTACTTCTGCATTACCTTCCAAACCTTTGACTTCAAAAACCTCTGTGGTAATGATTTTATTATTGATTGAAGCAACAGAAATAGAGTCCTCTACCGTTGATGGATTTCCAACCAAACCGTAATCTGGATTTTCTGCTGCTGGTCTAGAATAACCATTCCCAAAAGTATTGCTATTTCCTGCAGAAATTAAGACAGATACGCCTTTAGCGCGCGCCCGTTTAATGGCATCCACAATATCTGAATCCGCATTGACCGTAGAACCAGTCGTAGAACCAAGACTCATGTTGATAGTATCTGCACCAAGAGCTACAGCATCATCAATTGCTTTTACATAAAGAGCAGATCCCGTTGTTTTTTGGCGATCTGAGAAGACACGCATAAACATAACTTGCGCTTCTGGTGCTACACCATAGATCTTTTCTCCGTTTCCTGCTGCTTTATCAGGATTCCCTGTTGCAATCCCTGTAACGTGCATCCCATGAGAATCTCTTTCGGCCTCTTTGATATTGTCGGTCCCATCAAAGTAGTCATAGGCATAGACAACCTTGTCGTTGTACCATTTACCATAATCAATTCCTGCTGCTTTCTTAGCAGCTTCGATTTCTCCTTGGTTTTTAAACTTAGCTTTTGAAGGATCGGTAATCCGAAGAACCTCGTGGTTCACATCCAAACCAGAGTCGATGACGGCGACAACCATCCCTTCCCCTTTATAACCTTGCTTCCAGGTTTGGGGAACAGTAATAATTTCGTCACTTTCGATGCTTTGAGGTTTTTCAGCTGCCTCATGGCGATTCGTTGTTTCTGAACTTGTCGCAGTAGCCACTGCTGTTGCTTTTTCTACAGGTTTTTCCGCTACTTCCGGTTTTGTTTCTGGAACAGTAGCTGCCTCTTTCGGAGCTTCTGTTTTTTCAACAAGAGCTGCTTCTGTTGCATTCGTTGTCTTTGCAGCAACTGTTGCTTCTTTTGCAACTTCTACTTTCTCACTAGCAACTGCTGTACTTGCTTCTGTTGCTTGTGAATGCTCTTCTTCAGCAGGTGCCTGTTGAGTAGTGGCTACAAGCTGTGTTCCAGCACTCGTTTGGCTGGCCGCTTGTTCTTCAGCACTCGCTTGTGCAGATCCAAATACCAAAACAGCCCCTAATAAAACTGAGGCTACACCAAATTTGTATTTTCTTAATGAAAAACGTTCTTGTCTATTCATAGAAACTCCCCTTTTATTTTAATAGTAACTATTATAACGCAAAATTATCTGAAAATTCATTCAAAAAACAAATTGTAACACAAATGTAACATTCACGAATGTTACTAACTATTAACTAATTTTCGTTCGGAAAATTTTGAAGTTGCATGGGAAAGCATTATAGAACATCTGTTTTTATTAGAGTTTTAAAATTATTTAATCATTGAAAGGATTTTAAAAACCGAGAACGAAACTGTCCTCGGTTTTCATTAATGAATAGATATTCTTTCTTAAAAATCTTTGGTGTCTGGATCTGGTGCACCTGCTTCAACCGGAAGATGGCGAAGGAGTTCCATATCATCTGCTGTCAATTCAAAATCAAAGCAATTTAAATTACTCGCAATCCGCTCAGGTGTAACCGATTTGGGCAATGGAAGGAAACCTTCTTGCAAACTCCAAGCCAAGGCTAGTTGAGCGACGGTCTTTCCATATTTAGTAGCCATTTCTTTTACTTGTTCATTTTGGAACAATTCTCCTTGGCCAAAAGGTCCCCAAGCCTCTAGTAAAATGCCATGCTTACGACTCGCTGCAATGGCTTCGCTTTGGTAAACCCCAGGTGCTAGACGAATTTGGTTCACAGACGGAATGACCCGAGCTGTTTCAAGGAGGGCTTCCAAATGATGAGGCAGAAAATTGCTAATACCAATAGCTCGAACCTTGCCAGCAGCTAGCATATCTTCCATTGCCCGCCAAACCTCAGCATTTCGTTGTTTCCAAGCATCATTTTCTCGAAGTGGTTTTGGATTTGGCCAATGAATCAAATAAAGATCTACATAGTCCAAGCCCAGTTTTTCAAGAGACTCTTCCAAAGCAGCTTGAGCATCTTCGTAGGTGTGATTCGTATTCCAAAGTTTGGTGGTAATAAACAGGTCTTCGCGCGCAAGACCACTGTCTTTAATGGCCCGACCCACACTCTCTTCATTCTGATAAATCGCAGCTGTATCGATATGGCGGTAACCTGCTTTTAAAGCAGCTAAGACAGCTTGATAGGCTTCTTCTCCATCTGCTGCTTTCCAGGTTCCAAATCCTAATACAGGAATCTCCACCCCATTATTTAAACGATAATTGTTCATTTTTTCTTTCCTTTCTTCGATTTCGGTTTCTTAGGCCCTCGAAGCTTGAGCTCTGGCTTAAAAATATTCTTCTTGGTTGGCTCCATCTTCTTGCTATAAAAACTATAGAGTAAAAATGCCCCACCAACAATCACAATAAAGATATTTTTTCTTACAATCCCATAGAGCAAGAAAAAAATTCCCATCAATAAAAAACGTATATCAATTGCCTTCATAAGCTACCTCACATTTCAATTCCCATTATAGCATGAAAAGACAGCATTCACAAAATTGCACTACCATTGGTAAACAAAAACCTCTCTAGGTATGACCTAGAGAGGAAGTATTCTATCTTCGATTCTTGAATCTAATTCGTTGCCTGGTAACGTTTGACCCCATCGAGATAGGTCGCAACCAGATCCAAATTTTGGTCAAGTACGATGAAGTCCGCGTCATATCCTTCTCGAATTTGACCACAAACATCATCAATATGGACTGATTTTGCCGGATTGAGGCTGGCCATCATCACTGCTTCGTGAGGGTTAGCAATTCCCCACTCTACAACATTTTTTAATCCATCTTTCAATTTCAAGATTGAGCCAGCTAGATTACCAGTTGATTTCAAGCGAGCAGTCCCTTCAGCAACCACGACTGGGAATTCCCCAAGCATATAATCCCCGTCTTCTAATCCCCCAGCTGTCATACAGTCCGTAATCAAGGCAACATTTTCTTTTCCTTTTTGTTTCATCAGGATATCACACGCTAGCGGATCAACGTGATGGCCATCACAGATCAACTCTGCTGTGGTATGAGGCAACTCATACATGGCACCAACCATACCGAGTTCACGGTGCGTCAAACCACGCATACCATTGTAGGCATGCACCCAGACACTCGCACCTGCATCAACCGCTTTTTTAGCTTCTTCAAAAGTAGCATTGGAGTGTCCCAAAGCGACTGTCACCCCTTCTCCTGTAATAGTCCGAACAAATTCTTCCACCCCTTCACGCTCGGGAGCAAGGGCAATCTTATTCAACAGACCATTGGCAGCTTTTTGCCAAGCACGGAATTCTTCCATACTTGGATCCTTCATATAAGACGGGTTTTGAGCTCCCTTGTATTTTTCTGTGAAATAAGGTCCTTCAAAATAAATCCCGCGAATCTTAGCTCCTGTTGCTTCTTTGTATCGTGCACCGATATTTTCAGTTACTGCCAAAAGTTGTTCGTAAGAGGAAGTCAAGGTCGTAGGCAAAAAGCTCGTAACCCCTGTACTCAAGAGCCCTTCACTCATGGTATGGAGAGTGCCTTCGATATTGTTATCCATCACATCTACCCCACCAAATCCGTGAATATGGGTATCTACGAGGCCAGGCGCAATACTGTACCCTGAATAATCCAACACATCCGCACCTTCTGGTAAGCTTTCCACATGTTTTCCAAACTTGCCATCAACGAGTTCCAAATAGCCTCCGCGGCGAACCCCATGTGGATAATAAAATTGATCTGCTTTAATATATGTAGACATAAAATCGTCCTTTCCATTGTAGGAACTGTGTTCCATTTATATTCATACATATTATAACGCTTTCACTTCTATTTGTAAATGGTCTAGACCTATTTTTGAATAGAATCCAACAAAAAAACAGAGTAAGCTTCCTACTTACTCTGTTTGACGTTCCTTAAATTTGCTCGATTTGTACTTTTTCAGCCAGATTCATGGCATGGTCTGCAACTCGTGTATAGTGAGAAATAATATCAATAAAGTTCACTCCGGCTTGAGGTGTACATTCACCTTGGTTCAAACGACGAATATGGGTTTTCCGAAGTCTTTTCTCCAACTTTTCAATTGCCTCGTGACGTGCTACCAATTGGTTTGCAAGACTCACATCATTGTTCTCAACAGCTTTTAAGGCATCCTCTACAAATTGATGGGTTTGGTTGTAAATATCTTCCAATTCAGCCAAGGCCGCTTCTGAAAAGACCACTTTCTTACGAATTAAATAATCGGTCAGATTGATCAAGGCTTCCGCGTGATCTCCAATCCGCTCCAAATCCCGTGAAGAATCCAAGATATTGGTGAGAACTTCACTTTCTCTCGGACTCAAGGCTTCACTTGACAAACGAATCAGGTAGCGAGTCAAATCATCATCGATGGTATTGATGGCTTCTTCTGTCTTATGACCCTTTTCAGCTGTTTTCTCATTTTGATGAACAATATAATCATAAGAGAGGCTAAAGGCTTTATCTGCATATCCACCTAAATGAAGCAACTCTTTTTTCGCATTTCCAAGAGCAATCGAAGGTGCTTGAGTGATCAAATTTTCATCCAAGTAGAGCGGTTCATATTTGACAACCTCGTCCTCACCAGGAATCAGCTTGGTCACAAAGTATGCCAAAGCTCCAATGAATGGGAACTGGATGATGGTATTGGTTATATTAAAGGTTCCGTGAGCAAAGGCTATGGTCATTTCTGGGGATAAATGAAGAGTCGTTTCAAACCATTGAATCAAAGAGGTAAACGGAACAAGGAAGACAAGACAGATAATGGTTCCGATAACATTAAAGGCTACATGGGCACCTGCCACACGTTTGGCCGCAATATTAGCTCCCAAGGAAGCAATGATAGCTGTAATGGTCGTTCCGATATTATCACCAAAGAGAACTGGGAGGGCTCCTTTCAGGTCAATCAAATGACTAGCATAGAGATTTTGCAAGATACCAATGGTTGCAGAAGAGGCCTGAATCAAAAGTGTTAAGCCTGATCCAACAAAGACACCCAAGATAGGACTTTTACTTAACTGCACCATATAGTCACGAAAGACTTGCAAATCTTTAAGAGGTTCCATAGCCCCACTCATCAAGTTGAGGGCAAAGAAGATACCACCGACACCAAAAACGATTCGTCCAACATTATTAACCAAACGATTTTTGGTAAAGAAGAGACAAACCGCTCCGATAAAGAGCATGGGAAGAGCGTAGTCTCCTAATTTAAAACCAATGATAAAGGAGGTAATAGTCGTTCCAATATTGGCCCCCATAACAATACCAATAGCTTGACGGAGGGTTAGAAGTCCTGCACTCACCAGACCGACCGTAATCACTGTAACCCCTGAACTCGACTGAATCAAGGCAGTCATCCCAATCCCTACTAAGACTCCAAGAAAGGGATTACTCGTATATTTATCAATATAGTAGCGAAGACGGTCCCCTGCAGCTTGTTGCAGTCCTTCTCCCATGGTTTTAATACTATAGAGAAAGAGACCCAACCCTCCCAAAAAGTTAAACAAAATTTCCTGCCAGTTAATGGACATGATCATTCCTCCAATTATGAGATCAGAAATAAAACTCCTCTCCTATTGTAAAGGATAATTTCCAATCACACAAGAGATTTCTGTAAATTTCTATTATTTTTTGAAACCGTTTTTTTCTTTCTGTTTTATTTTCCTCATTTTAAGAGCCAAAAAAAGAAGTTGGAAATTTCCAACCCGAGACTGTAGACAAACTATTCTTTTTTATAAATCTAATAAATTCTATAAAAAGAAATGTTACTCGTTAGAGTGATTCAATCATCTACTGAAACTTTTCGTCGTGAGAAAAGTACCTGAAACTTAATAGTTTCAGGTACTCGGAATTATTGAGACCTTAGGCTCAATAATTAGTCATGGAACTTCGAAGAAGTTCGCTGACGTCCGTACTCACCTAAGGAAAGTTTCTAAGAAGACTTTGTCTTTCAATCTGGGCGTGGAAAATTTCCAACCTCTCTAGTCTTTGTTCAAATTGCGTAACATCTCATCGATCTTGTTACCGTATTCGATAGACTCGTCTTTGACAAAAGTAAGATCCGGAATCTTGTACAGTTTCAAATTCCGACCTAATTCACGCTTGATGGTTCCTGTTGCTTTTTCAAGGCCTGTCTGAGCCTTTTGATTGTCTGAAGCCAAATCACTCATAATTGAATAATACACTTTGGCCATAGACAAATCACCTAGCATTTGAACATCCGTAATAGTAACGCCTTGAACACGCGGGTCACGGACTTTCTTTTGTAAAATCTCATTGACTTCACGCTTGATTTCCATCCCTACTCGATCTGTCCGAAAATGACTTGCCATAGGAACTCCTTTCTGCTCTGTGTTTAAAAACTAGGAAATCAGAGGGTCCCCCTCTTTTTTCCTAGTCAACTGTTATTTTTTAATTTCTTCCATAATGTAGGCTTCGATGGTATCATCTGTCTTGATATCATTGTAGCCTTCAATCATCAATCCACCTTCACGACCATTTGTGATCTCTTTGACATCATCTTTGAAGTGCTTCAAGCTTGCAAGAGCACCGTCATAGATCACGACACCGTCACGAATGACACGGACTTTGGAATCACGAGTAACCTTACCACTGAGGACCATAAATCCACCGATGGTACCCACTTTAGAGACCTTAAAGGTTTCACGAATAACTGCTTCCCCGATGACTTTCTCTTCGAACTCAGGATCCAACATACCCTTCATGGCATCTTCCATTTCTTCAATCACTTTGTAGATGATTGAGTGAAGACGGATTTCTACCTCATCAGCTTCAGCCTGTTGACGTGCTTGTGGAGTAGGACGGACGTTAAATCCGATGATGAAGGCATTTGAAGCTTCTGCAAGGGTGACGTCTGATTCGTTGATCGCACCAACTGCTGAGTGAACGATGGTCACTTTCACACCTTCCACTTCAATCTTTTGAAGGGAAGCAGCAAGGGCTTCAACCGAACCTTGTACATCGGCTTTAATGATGACATTAACAGATTTCACTTCCCCAGCCTTCAAGGTATCAAAGAGATTTTCAAGGCTGACGCGGTTGGTTGCTTGACGTTGTTTCATCAGCGCACGTTTGGCACGTTCTTCACCAGCTGCACGCGCAGATTTTTCATCTTCATAAACCGCAAAGTGGTCACCCGCCATAGGCGCTTCGTTCAAACCAGTGATAGAAACCGGAGTAGATGGTCCTGCCACCTTCACACGACGTCCAAGGTCATTGGTCATGGCACGGACACGTCCAAAGGTATTTCCGACAACGATTGGGTCTTGAACATTCAAGGTACCTTGTTGAACAAGGAGGGTTGCCACTGCACCTTTTCCTTTATCCAAACGCGCTTCGATAACAGTACCGATGGCACGAACAGTTGGATCTGCCTTGAGTTCTTGGATTTCGGCCACAAGAAGGACCGTTTCCAAGAGTTCATCGATATTTTGGTTGAACTTGGCTGAGATTTCTACAAACTCAGAATCACCACCCCAAGCTGTTGACATAACTCCATGCTCTGCCAATTCACCGATGACACGCTCTGGATTAGCTCCTGGTTTATCGATCTTGTTGATGGCCACAATGATTGGAACATTGGCAGCTTTTGAGTGGTTGATGGCTTCGATGGTCTGTGGCATCACCCCGTCATCTGCTGCTACAACCAAGATGGTAATATCCGTAACAGATGCACCACGCGCCCGCATAGAAGTAAAGGCCGCGTGTCCAGGTGTATCCAAGAAGGTAATCTTCTTGCCATTTTCCACGATTTGGTAGGCACCGATATGCTGGGTGATTCCTCCCGCTTCACCTGTTGCTACACGTGAATTACGAAGGGTATCCAAAAGGGTAGTTTTACCGTGGTCAACGTGTCCCATGATGGTGACAACTGGTGGACGCTCTACCAACTCATCTGGATTCAAATAACCATCTTCAACGAAGAAGCGTTCGATATCGGCATTGTCCACTTCAACCTTTTTCTTGGCTTCAATTCCATAATCCACCATCAAGAGTTCAATCGTATCTCCATCCAGCGATTGGTTTTGAGTCGCCATGACTCCCATCATAAAGAGTTTCTTGACGATTTCAGCCGGTTCACGCTTGATGCGTTTTGCGATTTCTGCAACCGTCATTCCATCCGTATACTCAAATTCACTTGGTAATTCATGGAATTTACGCTCTGTTACTGGTTTTGGAGCATCATTACGGTTGTTCTTTCCTTTTTTATTTTTCTTATTGTTATTCCAGTTACTATTTCTCTGATTTCTCACTTGATTTTGACTATTTCGATTCCTTTGTTGTTTTCTTGGACCATCTTCTTCACGATCAAAATCATCGCGTTTCTTATCTGGTCGCGCTTGTTTCTTCCGACGTGTATCGACTTGAGCTGGAGCAGCAGCAACAGCTGGTTTTGTATGGTTCTCAAGAGCTGGCTCCTGTACAGGTGCTTTCACTTCTGGTGCTTCTACCCGTTTCCGGCGCTGTTGACGTTCTTGTTCTGCTTTTGCAGCTTGTTGTTTGTAGCGATCTTCACTTCCACGTGCGTACTCAGCATTTTGTTCAGCTTTCAGTGCTGCTGCACGCGCTTTGAAATCAACTTTTGGTGCCACTTGGGGTTGTCCACTACGTCTTTGATCTGGTCGGTTATTGCGACGCTCAGAACCTTGATTTCGTTGTTCATTTCGCTCTTGTGGTCGTTGATTTCGGTTGTCACCATGACGCTGATTGTCCTTGCGATCACGTTTTGGACGATTGTCTTGTTGTTTCCTACGTTCAGCCTGCTCTTTTGCACGCGCTTCTCGTTCCGCTTTAAAGTTACGACTCTTTGGTTTAGCAGCTGGCGTTACTGATTTTGTCTCAGTTGCTCCTTCTTTTTTGACGGGCGCTGCTTCTTTTTTCTCTGCGACAGCCGTTGTCTTGGCAGCCACTTCTGCTACTTTCTTTTCGACTGTTTCTTTTTTCGCTGAAAAGCTCTTGATCAACTTTTCAGCAACATCAGTATCGACACTAGATGCATGACTCTTGACGTCAAAACCTAATTCTTTCGCTCGAGTGACGACTTCCTTACTTTCCTTGCCCAATTCTTTGGCAATTTCGTATAATCTTTTCTTAGACAATTGCTGTCCTCCTCTTCTATTCCATAAGAGACCTCATTTTCTTTGAAAATCCAGCATCTACAACAGCGACGACCTTACGGGCACGTCCAATTGCAGTGCTTAATTCTAGTGTTGAAAACACGGTAGATACTTGAACCTCATAATAGTGACCCTTATCCGTCACCTTTTTTGTCAGGTTACTAGCTGCATCATTTGCCAGAAAAACTAATTTCGCTTTTTCTTCCTGGATTGCTTTGATCACGAGTTCTTCTCCAGAAATGAGTTTTCCTGCTCTTTGCGCCAAGCCCAACAAATTACTTATCTTTTGCTTATTCAAGGCCTAACTCTCTTCTCTTCACCTTATGATCTACATAAGCGATCAATTCATCATAGAAAGCTTCTTCCACTTCCATATTAAAGCTACGATTAAAAACTTTCTTTTTCTTAGCAAGTGCCGCTTCTTCATTGTCTAACTTGATGTAAGCACCTCGACCATTGGCTTTGCCAGTTGGATCGATAAAGACTTGTCCTTCTTTATTTTTGACAATGCGAAGCAAATCGCGCTTATCAATAATTTCATTTGAAACGACAGATTTTCTTAAAGGGATTTTTCTTGTTTTTACCATTTTCCCTCCCTCTCTTAATCGACTTGCTCTTCGCCACTTTCTACTTGGTCTTCAAAAGTTTCTTGAGCTGCTTCCATTTCTTCGAACTCACTAGCAGATTTGATATCAATGCGGTAACCAGTCAAATGAGCCGCCAAACGAACGTTTTGACCACGACGACCGATGGCAAGAGATAGTTTATTATCTGGAACCACAACGAGAGCATGTTTGCTATCTTCATCATCAAAAATAACTTGGTCCACTTCTGCAGGAGCGATCGCATTGTAGATGAATTCAGCTGGATCTGGAACCCACTCGATGACATCGATATTTTCTTCTGTCGGAACCATACGGTCTAATTTTTGATCGTATCGAGCTGGGTGGAACTTGCTGGTAATCTTTTTAATATTCGATCCACCACGACCAACAATAGTCCCAATCGCATCTACGTTTGGATTATGGCTACGAACCGCAACTTTTGTACGATCTCCAGCTTCACGCGCTACACTCATAATCTCAACAGTTCCATCATAGACTTCAGGAATTTCTTGTTCCATCAAACGTTTGATCATTTCAGGATGGCTTCGACTAACAAAGACATTGACACCACGTGGATTATCTTCTACCTTGTAGACAAAGACTTCAATCCGATCATGAGATTGGAACACTTCTCCTGGAATTTGGTCTTGCTTAGACAATTGAGCTTCGATCGAACCAAGATTGACATAGATAAATCGATTGTCAAAGCGCTCCACCGTTCCACTCATGATTTCATTTTCATGTTCTTTATAAGTGTTATAGGTGATGGTGCGCGTTTGTTTACGCATTTTTTCCATGATCGTTTGTTTAGCAGATTGAGCTGCTACACGACCAAATTCAGCTGGTGCTTCTTCAAACTTGATCTTATCCCCCAACTCATAAGCAGAACTAATGGCCAAGGCATCCTTCAAGCTGATTTCTAAACGGCTATCAAAGACTTCATCCACCACTTCACGAACCGTATAAACACGGAAATCTCCAGTTTTTTCATTGAATTCAATCGCTGCACTTTCTGATTGTCCATAACGACGGCGATAAGCTGAACGCAATGATTCTGTGACGGCTTCGATGATATCTTCTTTTTTGATCCCTTTGTCTTCTTCCAAAATGCGGAAGGCTTCTAGCATTTCTTTACTCATGTTTTTCTTGCCTCTACTATAAAGGCATCCTTTCTTTCATTCTGTTACAATTTTACAGCCAACCTTGCTTTGGACACAAGGTTATAAGGAATTTCTACAGTTTTCTTTCGTGTTTTATCCATATACTCAATGGTCAAAACATCCTCTTCAAAACCTACCAAGTTTCCCTCAAAAACCTTTTGCTTTTCAACAGCCTTATACAAGCTGATATTGACATACTTGCCAACAGCTCCCTCGAGTGCTTCCTTGGTTTTCAAAGGTCTCTCCAAGCCAGGACTGGTGACTTCTAAAAAGTACTGTTCTGGAAATGGGTCTGGTTTGATTTGATCCAATAGCGGGCTAATGATTTCTGTCAAATCCGCTGTATCATTCAGTGTGATTCCTTCTGGTTTGTCTACGAAAATGCTTAAGACGTAGTCACCACCCATTTTGCCATATTCAACATCGACCAATTCAAATGGTTCCTTTATAGCTGGCTGAATCACTTCTGTTACTAAGTCAACAATCGTTGCGATGGTTGCCACCTCCTCATAGATAAGAGGCGAAGATATTTCCCCGCCTCTCCTTTTCTATTCATTTAAGGTATTATAACACGATTCCCCAACGATTGCAAGGAATATGCTAAAACTGTGCTTCTACACGGTAAATGACCTGGCCTTTACTGGAGAACTTTTTCTCATATTCCGTCATGACATTCCCCTCAAAATCACTAGCATGAAGGTCCAACCAGACTCCCTTCAAAGTCATTCCGTATTGAGAAAAGCTCACCAAACTGTATTCAAATAAACCTCGATTATCTGTTTTAAAGTGAATCTCCCCATGTTCTGGAAGAATTTGCTTGAAGGTATCCAAGAAAGTCTTGTAAGTCAAGCGACGCTTCTCATGACGTTTCTTAGGCCAAGGATCTGAAAAATTCAGATAGAGTTGATCAATTTCCCCATCTTCAAAATAGTTGGTCAAGCTATCTCCGTCTACCCAAAGCAATTTAATGTTAGGAACATCAGCTTCTAAGACCTTATCTAAAGCATAACTCAAGACCGATTTTTGAATATCAATTCCGATGTAGTTGATCTCTGGATTGGCCTTGGCCATCCCAGTAATAAAGGCCCCTTTCCCGCTACCCACTTCGATATGAATAGGATGGTCATTCCCGAAAATTT
Organism: Streptococcus sp. HMSC073D05; assembly: GCF_001812015.1. Classification (NCBI taxonomy): domain Bacteria; kingdom Bacillati; phylum Bacillota; class Bacilli; order Lactobacillales; family Streptococcaceae; genus Streptococcus; species Streptococcus sp. HMSC073D05. The sequence goes on along the minus strand of NZ_KV807498.1, from coordinate 27,475 downwards.
CATGCCACTTTCCCTTGGCATCTTCTGGATTTAGGACCACATATTGCGGGTTCGCTTCTAATAATTCAGTCGCTCCCTTGCGATTTCTAACTCTCATATTTCCTTTCCATATTTCAACCGGAAATTGCGCAGAGCATAGATCTCGCGATTGACATTTTCTAAATCATTATTTTCATAGTATTTAGCAATTTGGCACAAGAAAGAGTATTGACCAAACCAATAGAGTTTATCAAATACTTTTTGATTGTACTTGTAGCCATAATAGCCTAACCAATCGCGCCAATTAGAATCTGGGATATAGTGACTCAAGATATGCGCCACATCCAACATCCGGTCTGTCAAACGAACAGAGTCCCAATCGACTAGATAAATCAAGCCGCTCTCTGTTTCAATCCAGTTACTATGACGAACATCCCCGTGGACGATCGTCGCATAATCCTCCCGAAAGGCAGGCACTGTCTTACGTAAATTCTTTACGACTGATTGGATATAGTGGTTCTGACGTAGGGCAATTGGCAACCGATTGCTCCAAGAATTGAGCAATTCTAATGGAGATTCCACAGGATAGCCAAGTTTTTTCAATTGGGTCATCAAAGGTCTAGAACGGTGCAATCTCGTTAAAATATTGACGACTTGTTTTTTCGACATCCCATTTGGCGTGAGAATTTCCCCATTCAACCATTCTTGGGCACTCATCACATTTCCATCTGGCAATCGTCGACTCCATAATAATTGAGGAGCAATCTGTTCTTTTGCTAGACCCGCAAGGATTGGGGTCGTATTCATTTTTACAAAAACGCGCCCACCATCTGGGTAGGTCCCCATGTAGGCCTTCCCACTCTTCCCAGGAATTGGGGTGAGGCTTAGCTCTTTTTCATTCGAGTCCATCTTTTCCTCCGTAAAAAGTTTCCAATCTATTTTACTAATTTTAACGACTTTCGTCAACCAAGCGCGCCATCTTAAATGGAAGATAGAGTAGGATTAAAGCAACTGTGTAAGCCAGTAAGCCTAACAACAGGACTTTATCTGAAACAAAGACCAGACCAATCCCCCCTTCTATCACCGTTATCATCCCCATGACCAGCTGAATCGTTTTGTTCAACCCTGCCTTTTTACTGCCCTTTTTCATCGGGAAAAGGAGGGTCAAGGGTTGGTAATCAAAAGCACTGTAAAGCCCCAGTAATTGAAAAATAACCAAGTAATTGAGCAAGGCTACAAGGGCAATCACTACGAGAGGCTGGGGAATAAAGATGATAGCGAGAATGGAAAGAGCCAAGAGTCGGAGAGTCATAGAGAAAAGATCTCCATTCCGTAGGAAGGAGCGCATATATAAGTGAAGCCACGTATTGCCATGTGTTTTGGGAAGAAGCCCTAAGAAACCATCCAAGTAAGCTCTTCTTTTAACACTGTTAGTAATACCTTTCACCGTTGTAAACAAGGCAAAGAAACGAAGGATCAATTGTTTCCTTGCATTCTCACGAGCAATGGCCAAGGTCCAATTCAAATTTCCATCCTGGTAGAAGTGCGCTTCCTTCCAGCTAAAAACAGCCCCTTTAGCCACTCCTAAGACAAGGATATAGGCTACAATAGCAAGGTTATCCAGCCCCGTTGCCAGAAGAAGAGGCACAAATAATAGAAGGACAAAACTTTGAATCAAAAACCAAAACACAAAAGACTTCTTAGCCTGCCCTTTGATATAACGTTTCACTTTCTCTTCCTTTACTAAAAGGAATAAAGCGTCGGGCTTCTCTAAGTAGGTCGCAATGGAGCCTATCGGAACCAAGAGGAGCAAACCAATCATGAGACTCCAGCGGATCAGGCTTGTATCTTTGGGTAGATCTTGCAAGAATTGGCTGTATTGAACCGCCAAAAATCCTATGAAAATCAGCATAAAGAGGACGAAATGATCATTGAGAACATAGCGGCTATATTTTACACATTGAGTTCGAAACGTTTCTTGCCGTTTTTTCATCAACTCTTTCATGCTGTTTCCTCTTCTGTCAAGGTCATGTAGATATCATTTAGACTTGCTTTCTCATCCCCAAAAGTTGAACGCAGCTCATCCAAGGTCCCTTGTGCTCGGACCTGACCCTTATGGAGGATCACAAAACCATCACACATCTTTTCAGCCGAATCCAGAACGTGGGTACTCATCAAAATCGATTTTCCTTTTGCTTTCTCATCTGCCAATAACTGAATCAAATCTGCAATCGCAACAGGATCCAATCCCAAAAAGGGTTCATCGACAATATAAAGACTTGGATCCACTGCATAGGCGCAAATAATCATGACCTTTTGCTTCATCCCTTTTGAAAACTGGGTCGGGAACCAATCTAATTTTTCAGCCAAACGAAATCGTTCCAACAAAGGCTGGACGCGCACCATGACCTGATCCATGTCTAAATCATAGGCCATAGCTACGGTCTCAATATGCTCTCTCAGGGTTAATTCTTCATATAGGCTAGGAGTTTCTGGAATATAGCCGATTTTTTTACGATAGTCAGTTGGAGCTTCTTGAAGACTCAAGCCGTCAATCCGTACTTCCCCAGCATAAGGATGCAGGAGACCAATAATTTCATTAATCGTGGTTGACTTCCCAGCTCCATTTAGTCCAATCAAACCAATCAGTTGGCCATCCGGAACTGAAAAACTCACCTCTTTCAGGACAGGGATGTTGACATAGCCCCCTGTCAACTTGTTGATTTCTAACATATTTTCTCCGATTTCTGGTATAATGTTCTTATATTATAACAAAATTTAGTCTAAATGAGGTGTATTTATGGTTGACGATTGTATTTTTTGTAAGATTATAGCTGGCGACATTCCTTCCTCTAAAGTCTATGAGGACGAGGAAGTCCTCGCATTTTTGGACATCTCTCAGGTTACACCAGGTCATACGTTAGTAGTTCCAAAAAAACACGCTCGCAACCTTTTAGAGATGGACGAAACCGCCACAGCTCAACTATTTGCACGTGTTTCTAAAGTTGCTAAAAAAGTAGAAGCTGCTACCCAAGCTAAGGGAATGAATATCATCAGCAACATGGAAGAAGTTTCTGGACAAACCGTTTTTCACACACATGTCCACATTATCCCTCGCTATTCCGATCAAGATGAGCTTGCCATTTCATTTACTGAACACGAGCCTAATTTTGAACAACTAGCAGTTCTCGCAGAAACTATCAAAAACAGTTAAAAAGGAGGCCATATGAAACTCAAAAATCTCTTTTGGTTTGCAACAGGAGCTAGCATTAGTTACCACCTAGTAAAAAACCGCAAAGAAATTAAAACAGAGGTGACTGAATCCAGCCAATTGGTCAAGGGAATTCAAGATAACCTAGCAAAAATCCAACGTAATCTGGATATTATCCAAGACCAAAAGACCAATCTTCAAGAATTGGTAATGGATTTCCAATACAAGACCAAACTATTTCGTCAACAAGCAACAGCCTCTCTAAAAGAAATTCAAGACATCTGGCAACCAAGTAAAAACGATTGAGAAAACTCAATCGTTTTTTTCTTATTCTGAAGGTACCGTAGGTGTCACACTGCTCGACTCTGTAGCTGCAGGAGCAACTGGTGTCACTGGTGCAACAGAACTTTGAGGCGTCACCACTCCCGTATCCTGGGTCGATGGTACAACTGGTAGTTGGTTAAACTCTTGGTAAACAGGTGCTTCCTCAGATGATGCCGCTGGCGTATCATTTTGAGAAGAAGCATTCTTCAACTCTTCATCTCCATCTAATAGGTAAGCATTGGTTTTCAAAGTTTTGATTTCTTTTAGTCCCAAAGCTTTGCGGATGATATTTTGAATTTTCAAGATATGTTTTGAAGTGACAATCTGATAACTTCCGCCATCTGCTAAGGTAGCATCTTCTCCTTTCAGCTGGTACTGATGAATCGTTGAAAGAGCATCTTTATATCCTAGCAATTGAAGAAGGCTATTACTGTCAAGCGCTATGTTGGTTTGCATATTGTCACTAACAGACTCAATGATTCCTTTGTAGTGACTCAAACTATTGAGGCTTAAAACTTTCTCAACAATCTTTTTGATCACTTCACGTTGGCGTTTTTGACGTCCGTAGTCTCCTTCTGGGTCTTGGTAGCGCATGCGTGAATAAACGAGAGCTTGATCCCCATTAATCTCCTGACGTCCTGGTGCGATCTTAGCCGTATATTCTGGCTCATTTTCCTCGATCGAGATATCGAAGTCAAATGGATTGTTGACCGTGATGCCACCAACCTTATCCACTAATTGAACCAACCCCTTCATATTGATCATGACATAGCGGTCAATATGGATATTCAAAAGATCTTGAATGGTCTTAATGGCTAACTTGGCACCACCTTGAGCATAAGCTGAATTCAATTTTGCTTGGACCGTTTCGCCATCTGAAGTAATATTGGTTAGGATATCTCTTTCCAAGCTCGTCATGGTTGTTTCTTTTGTTTGAGGATTGACAGTCACCAAAATCATGGTATCACTATTTCCGGCCCAAGGATCTTCCCGAGAACCGCTACCTGTATCAACCCCCATCAAAAGGATGGTCATCGGCTTGTTTTCTGCAATAACATTGGTCTCATTCCCAAAGCCTTTATAGGTCTTACTGAGAGTCCCAGTCGTTTGGTTTAGGATGGTAAGGCCATAGGCCCCAATCCCAATCACTGTTACCGTCAATAAGCTCAAAAACATCAAAATAATTTTTTTAACCATATAGAATCTCTCTCTAATCTATCAGTTTCCCCATAAGGTAAACATCTAAGAATTCTCCTTCAGCTGAACAAGCTCCACGAGCTTGGCAACCTTCGATCTCAAAACCTAACTTTTTATACAGGTGAACCGCTCGTTCATTGCGCACTTGGACATTCAAGACTAGTTTCCTAAGAACACCGGTCGAGTGCGCCCACTCGATTGCTTCTTCCAACAAGATCTGTCCAAGTCCTTGATTCCAATAAGCTTTTCGAACCACAATAAAGACATCTCCAATATGCTGAACAGACCGTTGAGAAGCCGCAGTGATATTTAACAAAGCTGCCAGTTCCTGATCTAGAAATAGCAAGAGGCAAATCCGGTTATCCGCCATCTCTTGCACCATTAGAAAATGCTCCATATCTGCTGGAGACATGCCAATCCCAGCTTCATCTAGCGTCATGTAGTCTGACTCTTTCCCAACTTGATTTAAGAAATCAACGACAAGAGCCGCGTCTGCACTTTCAGCTTGTCGAATTTCTAATGTCACTTCCTTTTCCTTAGTCATCGGTTTTTTCCACCTGCTCAAAGGATGCTAACAAAGCTTCTGCACGCGCTCCATGAGCTTCAAAAGCTAACTCTCGACCATCTTCTAATTTTCGGATAAAAATTTTTAGATAAGCATCCGAGAGACTCGGCTCAATCAGCTCTCCCCATTCAATAATGGTAGCACCATCTCCAAATAGAAAATCATTTAAATCAATAGAATCTGGATCATTCCCAATCCGGTAAACATCCAAATGGTATAAAGGCAAGCGACCTTCGTATTCACGAACAATGGTATAGGTCGGGCTTTTAATCATCTGATCAATCCCTAACCCCTTTGCAATTCCCTTGGTAAAGGTCGTTTTTCCTGCCCCTAGATCACCTGATAAGATGATCACGTCTTGCTTTTCTATGAGTTTTCCTAGCTGTTTTCCTAGAGCGATCAGCTCCGTTTCATTGTGACTAATCATTTCTCTATTATACCAAACTTTTTAAAAATCTGCTCTTTCTTTTAGAAATTGTTCCACTCCGGTTGGTTTTTTATAGATAGACAAACTATTTTAAAGTAATATAAGTTAAGTGATTCTGCAAAAAAATAAATTTGAGTTCCAATTTTTAAATCGATTTAAGAAAATACTAAAACTTTCCGCTGTGAGAAAAGTGCCTGAAACCACTCAGTTTCAGGCACTCGGAATTATTGAGACCTTAGGCTCAATAATTAGTCATGGAACTTCGAAGAAGTTCGCTGACGTCCGTACTCACCTAAGGAATGTTTTTAGTATAACTTTGTCTTCAATCTGAAAAGAATGGGAAACCACTCCCATTCCTTTTAAATCTTTCCCTGATAACTAATTCAAGGCCATGCTCACGTAGTTTAAAATAAAGAGAACATCTAAAATCCAAATCATGCTGTGCACTTCTTTGGCTTGTCCTTTAACCACTTTCACCAAGCTATAGGTGATAAATCCAGCAGCGATCCCTTGTGTAATCGAGTAGCTGAATCCCATAAAGATAGAGGTGAAGAAGGCAGGAACTGCTTCTGACATATCTTCCCAATGGATATTTTTCAAGCCACTCAACATCATGATTCCAACAACAATCAAAATTGGAGCTGTAGCAGCGGTCGGTACAATCGCCAATAAAGGACTAAAGAGACTTGAAATAGCAAAACAGATCGCAACAACCAAGGCTGTCAAACCAGTGCGTCCACCAGCTCCAATACCAGCTGCAGATTCAACATAAGTCGTTACGTTTGAAGTTCCTGCAATGGCTCCGACTGAAGTCGCTACAAGGTCTGAATAGAGGGCCTTATCTAATTTCGCTGATTGATGGTTTTCCCCATTTGTCGCAACAATCCCAACTTTTTCGCCCGTACCGATTAAAGTTCCAATTGTATCAAAAATATCAGTCAAGGAGAAGGCTAAGATGGCCATTAAGGTCTCAGGCAAACGAGACGTATTGGAAATCAAAGATCCCAATCCTTTCGATCCCAAAGCTTGACCAAAGATCGTGCCTAAATCATTAAAGGCAGCTCCTAGATGGTTACTTGCAAAGTCAATTTTAGTGATATCAACAACATGGATGAGAATTCCAAGCACAGTCGTTACTAAGATAGAAAGGATAATCCCTCCCTTAATCCCTTTGACAACAAAGAAAATAGTAATCGCAAGACCAACAAGAGCCAAGAGGACAGCCGGATTGTTAAAATCAACCAATCCAGGAACAGCAGATGCATTGGCTGAGATCGTTGCATTCGCCTTATCTGCTCCTTCTCCGACCACTGTATAGGTATGAGGGTCAATCGTGAATTTTAAAAATCCTGCATTTTTAATCCCAACATAGGCCAAGAAAATCCCGATCCCCGCTGAAATAGCAGAGCGAAGAGCAGTCGGAATCGATTCGATGATCATCTTCCGAACTTTTGTCAATGTGATAATCAATGAAATCACACCACAAATGAAGACCATTCCCAAAGCTTCCTGCCATGAGTAGCCCATACCAAATACAACGGTAAAGGTAAAGAAGGCATTCAAGCCCATTCCTGGTGCTTGTGCATACGGTAAATTGGCATAAAAAGCCATCATCAAGGTTCCGACAACAGATCCAATAATCGTTGCAAGGAAGACCCCTTGAGCTGGCATACCTGTTTGTGACAACATTTGCGGATTTACGAAGAGGATATAACTCATCGCAAAAAAGGTTGTCAAACCAGCAAGAACCTCTGTTCGAACAGTGGTTCCATGTTCTGAAAGTTTAAAAAACTTATCCATTTCAGAATAAACTCCTTTTTCATCATTCTCGCTCCCAATCAATTTGCGAACGTTATTTCTATTTTACCAAAAGATCTTTCGCCTTTCAAGAAATCCTACTTCTCTTCTCGATTTTTGAGCGCTTTTCCGATTTTTCTGATATAATGGTCTCATTCTTCTCGAAAGGAACTGAAATATGCATAAAAAGATGATCGCTCTGGATCTAGACGGTACCCTCTTAAATTCCGAAAGCAAATTGAGCGACTTTACCATTGATACGATTAAAAAAATTAGTGCTCTAGGACACAAAGTGATTATTACAACAGGACGTCCCTACCGTATGGCGCATACCTACTACAAACAACTAGAGCTCAATACTCCGATGATCAATTTTAACGGCTCCCTTACGCATCTACCTGAGAAAAAATGGGCAGATGAACAATGTTTGACTTTAGATAAAAAATACCTGTTAGATATGGTCGCTAACCGAGACACTATCCAAGCGGACTTTATAGCAGGCGAATACCGCAATAAATTCTTTATTACCGATCCAAATGAGCACGTTGCAGACCCTAAATTATTCGGTATTGAATCTTTCCAACCAGAAAATCAATTCAATCCCGAGCGGGTAACGAGCGACCCAAACTGTATCCTCTTTCAAACGAAAGCGGAAGACAAATATGCTCTGGCAGATGAAATGAATCGTCATTATGACTACAATCTGTCTATCAATACTTGGGGTGGTCCCTTAAATATTCTGGAATGCAATCCAAAAAATGTGACCAAAGCTTCTGCTCTGAACTACCTTCTGGATAAACTCAATATGGATCAGAAGGATTTGATTGCCTTTGGAGACGAGCACAACGATACCGACATGCTAGCTCTCGCTGGTCATGGATACGCCATGAAAAATGCCAGCTCCGTCCTTCTCCCTTATGCAGACTCCGTCACAGATTTCACGAATAACGAAGATGGTGTCGCGCGTCAACTCATTCAATTATTCTTATAAAACTAACAGACATGAGTTATCCCCTCATGTCTTTTTCTGCGCCAAATCCTTAATCGGTTAATCAATACCCCCCTTTTTTTCCATTTTTTTCATTGCCTCGTCATCTGGTTTGTGATATTATTAACATAATTATTAAAGAAGCGTTTTCAAAAATTCTAAACCGCTTCTCGTTCACTTAAGGAGGAACAAAATGAAAGCTGTTGTTGTAAATCCAGAAGGTACTGGTGTTGAAATCGTTGCAAACAAAGACATGCGTCCACTTGAAACAGGGGAAGCACTTATTCAAATCGAATACTGTGGTGTCTGCCACACTGACTTGCACGTTGCTCACGGGGACTTCGGTAAAGTTCCAGGCCGTGTTCTTGGACACGAAGGAATCGGTATTGTTAAAGAAATTGCTCCAGATGTCAAGAGCCTAAAAGTTGGGGATCGTGTCAGTGTCGCATGGTTCTTCGAAGGATGTGGAACTTGTGAATACTGTACAACTGGTCGCGAAACTCTTTGCCGTACTGTAAAAAATGCTGGTTACTCTGTTGATGGAGGAATGGCTGAACAATGTATCGTTACTGCAGATTACGCAGTGAAAGTACCTGAAGGATTAGATCCAGCCCAAGCTTCTTCTATTACGTGTGCAGGTGTTACCACTTACAAAGCCATCAAAGAAGCCAAAGCTGAACCAGGACAATGGATCGTTATCTATGGAGCTGGTGGACTTGGAAACTTGGCTGTTCAATATGCTAAGAAAGTCTTCAATGCACATGTCATCGCTGTCGATATCAACAATGATAAACTAGAATTGGCGAAAGAAGTTGGTGCAGACTTTGTCATCAACGGTCGCGAAGTCGAAGATGTCCCAGGATTGATCAAAGAAAAAACAAATGGTGGAGCTCACTCTGCTGTCGTAACAGCTGTTTCTAAAGTAGCTTTCAACCAAGCAGTAGATTCTGTTCGTGCAGGTGGCCGCGTGGTCGCAGTTGGTCTTCCTTCTGAAATGATGGACCTCAGCATTGTGAAAACTGTATTAGATGGTATCCAAGTCATTGGTTCTCTTGTAGGAACTCGTAAAGACTTGGAAGAAGCTTTCCAATTTGGTGCAGAAGGCTTGGTAGTCCCTGTCGTTCAAAAACGTCCAGTAGAAGATGCTGTCAAAGTATTTGACGAAATGGAAGCCGGAACCATTCAAGGACGTATGGTACTTGATTTTACAAACTAAACAACTGAACCTACAGGACTAGCCCAACTGGGCTAGTCTTTTTGAGTGCTCTCAATCACTCTATTTTACAATTTATTATATATTTATTTCTGTTTTCGAGAATATCGTTTGATTCTTGGAATCTTTTCATTGAGAACAAAATCCTATAAAACATATCTATTATTGATTTTTTAAGCATCAACAAGTAATAAACAAAATTCATTCAAGAGCATTCTTTTTCTATCTAACGATAATTTAACATAATAAATCAATGTTTTTACATCGAGATTTTGATAGAAAAATTGACTTAAGTGTGGAAACGATTTATAATAAAGTAGCTTAAAGTTTTCTTAAACTGAAAGTCAAACAAATTTTATAAGGAGGAATGTCAATAATGAGTATTGGTATCATTATTGCTAGCCACGGTGAATTTGCAGCTGGAATCCACCAATCTGGCTCGATGATCTTTGGGGATCAAGAGAAAGTTCAAGTGGTTACGTTCATGCCAAGTGAAGGCCCGGATGATCTCTATGCTAAATTTAATGCAGCTGTTGCCGCATTTGATGCAGAAGATGAAGTCTTGGTTTTGGCTGACCTTTGGAGTGGTTCTCCATTTAACCAAGCAAGTCGCGTCATGGGAGAAAATCCAGATCGTAAATTTGCGATCATTACAGGATTAAACCTTCCGATGTTGATTCAAGCTTATACAGAACGTTTGATGGATGCAAATGCCGGCGTTGATCAAGTCGCTGCAAACATCATCAAGGAAGCAAAAGACGGTGTCAAAGCCCTTCCAGAAGAATTGAATCCTGTTGAAGAAGCTAGTACTGCCGCTGCTGCTCCTGTAGCCCAAGCTGCTATTCCAGAAGGAACAGTTATCGGAGATGGAAAACTCAAGATTAACCTTGCCCGCTTAGATACACGTCTTCTTCATGGACAAGTCGCAACTGCTTGGACACCTGATTCAAAAGCCGATCGGATCATTGTTGCTTCAGATTCTGTTGCTAAAGATGAACTCCGTAAGGAATTGATCAAACAAGCGGCACCAAATGGTGTGAAAGCAAACGTTGTCCCAATTCAAAAATTGATCGACGTTGCAAAAGATCCACGTTTTGGAAATACCCATGCTTTGATCTTATTTGAAACACCTCAAGATGCTCTTCGCGCCATCGAAGGTGGTGTTCCGATTAAAACCTTGAACGTTGGTTCAATGGCCCACTCAACTGGTAAAACCATGGTGAACAATGTGTTATCAATGGATAAAGATGATGTGGCTACATTTGAAAAAATGCGTGATCTTGGAGTAGAATTTGACGTCCGTAAAGTGCCAAATGACTCTAAGAAAGATTTGTTTGACTTAATTAACAAAGCTAACGTTCAATAATCGATTACTTACGAAAGGATTTTAAACATGTCTATTATTTCTATGGTATTAGTGGTCGTTGTTGCCTTCTTAGCAGGTCTTGAAGGTATCCTTGACCAATTCCAATTCCACCAACCCCTTGTTGCTTGTACCTTAATCGGTTTGGTAACAGGTAATTTGACTGCTGGCATTATGCTTGGTGGTTCACTTCAATTTATTGCACTTGGCTGGGCAAACATTGGTGCCGCAGTTGCACCCGATGCTGCCCTTGCATCTGTCGCTGCTGCCATCATCATGGTACTTGGGGGAGACTTCAGTACAAAAGGAATCGCTGTTGCTCAAGGTGTCGCTATTCCACTTGCAGTTGCTGGTCTTTTCTTGACCATGATCGTCCGTACCCTTTCCGTTGGTTTGGTTCACACTGCCGACGCTGCTGCTAGAAAAGGGGATATCAAAGGTGTAGAACGCGCTCACTTTGTGGCCCTTCTTCTTCAAGGTCTTCGTATCGCCATTCCTGCAGCCCTCTTGTTGATGATTCCTGCTGAAACTGTCAAAACTGCTCTTGAACAAATGCCAAAATGGCTCTCTGATGGAATGCAAATCGGTGGTGGTATGGTTGTAGCCGTTGGTTATGCCATGGTTATCAACATGATGGCGAGCCGTGAAGTATGGCCATTCTTTGCCATCGGTTTTGCTCTTGCAGCTGTTAGCCAATTGACCTTGATCGCCCTTGGAGCAATTGGTGTTGCCCTTGCCTTGATCTACCTTACTCTTTCTAAGAAAGGTGGCAATGGAGGTGGCGGTGCCTCTACTTCTAACGATCCAATTGGCGACATTCTCGAAGACTATTAAGAAAGGTGTGACACTATCATGACTGAAAAATTACAATTATCAAAATCAGATCGTCAAAAAGTTTGGTGGCGTTCAACCTTCTTGCAAGGTTCTTGGAACTATGAACGGATGCAAAACTTGGGTTGGGCATACTCATTGATCCCAGCTATCAAAAAACTTTACACGAAGAAAGAAGACCAAGCAGCTGCTCTTGAACGTCACATGGAATTCTTCAACACTCACCCATACGTTGCCGCTCCTATCATCGGGGTAACACTTGCTCTTGAAGAAGAAAGAGCAAACGGTGCTGCGATTGACGATGCTGCCATCCAAGGGGTTAAAATTGGTATGATGGGTCCTTTGGCGGGTATCGGAGATCCAGTCTTCTGGTTTACAGTACGTCCTATCCTTGGTGCCCTTGGTGCATCACTTGCTGCGTCTGGTAACATCCTTGGCCCACTCATCTTCTTTATCGCATGGAATGCGATTCGTATGGCCTTCTTGTGGTACACGCAAGAACTTGGATACAAAGCAGGTTCTGAAATTACCAAAGATATGTCTGGTGGGATCTTGCAAGACATCACCAAGGGAGCTTCTATCCTTGGGATGTTCATCCTCGCTGTCTTGGTAGAACGTTGGGTATCTATTAAATTCATCTTTAATGTTTCTTCTGTCAAATTAGACGACAAAGCTTATATCCACTGGGATAAACTTCCTGAAGGATACAAGGGTATCCAAGAAGCCTTCGCTCAAGTTGGTTCAGGCCTATCTCAAACACCTGAAAAAGTTACAACTTTCCAACAAAACTTGGATTCATTGATTCCTGGTTTGATGGGATTGCTTCTTACTTTCGCTTGTATGTGGTTGCTTAAGAAGAAAGTATCTCCAATCACTATCATCATCGCCCTCTTTGTAATCGGTGTCTTGGCACACGTTGCTGGCTTGATGTAAGCAAAGATCAACAAAAAAGAAGGTTTCGGCCTTCTTTTTATTATGATATAATGAAGTGAACAGCAATACAGGAGGATCTCATGGCTCAATCATTGAATAAAACCGTTGAATTCCATACTACAGGGGTTTCTTACCTTGGAGTGGGGGGAAAGGTTGGAAAAATCCTAGTCGGGAATGCCGCTTTTGAATTTTATGCGGATGCTAATGTTGAAGACTACATCCAAATTCCCTGGCAAGAAATCGAGCGAATCGGAGCCAATGTATCCGGACGTAAAATTAGCCGCCATTTTGAAATCTATACCAGAGAATCAAAATTTCTCTTTGCTTCAAAAGACTCTGGAAAAATTTTAAAGATTGCTCGGGAACATCTGGGAAATGATAAAATTGTCAAACTTCCTACGTTGATCCAAATCATCACGGCTAAAATTAAAAATCTATTTGCAAAATAGGATCTTTTCTTGTATAATAGACGCAAACGGATAAGTAAGTTAAGAGGTTCTTTCAGAAAGTCTGCGGTTGCTGCGAGCAGATAGAAATCTTAATTGAAATTCTACCGTTTCTTTAAAATACAATATCGAATCAAGTGCACACCTGTGAAGTTGGATGGAACCGTGGCTCTGCCACTCCAACACTCTGACAGGTGTGTTTTTTGTTAAAGGAGAAGCTATGTTAGATATTAAACGGATTCGTACAGACTTTGATGCGGTTGCTAAAAAATTGGCAACACGTGGCGTAGATGCAGCTATTTTGAATGAAATGAAAGAAATCGATGCTAAACGTCGAGATATCTTAGTCAAAGTAGAAAATCTCAAAGCAGAGCGTAACACTGTATCTGCTGAAATCGCACAAGCTAAACGCAACAAAGAAAATGCAGATGATAAGATTGCTGCCATGCAAACCCTCTCTGCTGAGGTCAAAGCATTGGATACAGAATTGGCTGAAATCGATGCAAAATTGACTGAATTCACCACTACCCTTCCAAACATCCCTGCTGACAGTGTCCCTGTTGGAGCAGATGAGGATGACAACGTTGAGGTTCGCCGTTGGGGAACACCGCGCGAATTTGGCTTTGAACCAAAAGCTCACTGGGATTTAGGTGAAGACCTTGATATCCTTGACTGGGAACGTGGGGCTAAAGTTACTGGTGCTCGTTTCCTCTTCTACAAAGGACTTGGAGCTCGCTTAGAACGCGCTATCTACAACTTCATGTTGGACGAACATGGTAAGGAAGGCTACACTGAAGTCATTCCTCCTTACATGGTCAACCATGATTCTATGTTTGGTACTGGTCAGTATCCAAAATTCAAGGAAGATACTTTTGAACTTAGCGATACCAATTATGTCCTCATTCCAACAGCTGAAGTTCCTTTGACGAACTACTACCGCGATGAAATTCTTGATGGGAAAGATCTTCCAATCTACTTCACCGCTATGAGTCCATCTTTCCGTTCAGAAGCTGGTTCAGCTGGTCGTGATACTCGTGGATTGATCCGTTTGCACCAATTCCATAAGGTTGAAATGGTGAAATTTGCTAAACCAGAAGAATCATATGATGAATTGGAAAAAATGGTTGTCAATGCTGAAAATATCCTTCAAAAACTGAACCTTCCATACCGTGTAGTAGCTCTCTCGACAGGAGACATGGGCTTCTCAGCTGCCAAGACTTATGACTTGGAAGTATGGATTCCAGCGCAAAACACCTACCGTGAAATCTCAAGCTGTTCCAATACAGAAGATTTCCAAGCCCGCCGTGCGCAAATCCGCTACCGTGATGAAGCAGATGGCAAGGTAAAACTCCTTCACACTTTGAACGGTTCTGGATTGGCAGTCGGACGTACCGTCGCTGCTATTCTTGAAAACTACCAAAACGAAGACGGTTCTGTGACCATTCCAGAAGTCCTTCGCCCATACATGGGTGGCGCAGAAGTCATCGCACCAAAATAAAGTTTAAAAAAACTGAGTCTTGCAAATTGCAAGCTCAGTTTTTTAATATTTACGAAAACGTTGGTAGCGTTTCTCCAGAAGATCTTCGAGAGGTAAGGCTTGTAAAACCTTTAACTCTTCCTGTAATTCCTTCTTCACTTGAGCCAGTAGTTCTCCATTTGAAAATCCATGCTCGGGAATCACCTTATCGACAATTTCCATATTTAATAATTCGTGAGAAGTAATCTTCATCAACTCTGCTGCTTCCATGGCACGACTTCCATCTTTCCAAAGAATAGAGGCGAAACCTTCTGGACTCAAGACTGCATAGATGGAGTTCTCAAGCATCCAAACCTTATCTGCTACAGCAAGAGCTAAGGCACCACCAGAACCACCTTCTCCGATGATAATCGCGATAATTGGAACTTTTAAATCACTCATTTCCATGAGGTTACGAGCAATGGCTTCCCCTTGTCCTCGTTCTTCAGCACCAACACCAGGATAAGCACCCGCTGTATTGATAAAGGTCACAACTGGACGGCCAAATTTCTCTGCTTGCTTCATGAGGCGCAAAGCTTTTCGATAGCCTTCTGGATGGGGTTGCCCAAAATTACGTTTTAGATTATCTTGAAGATTTTTTCCTTTTTGGATTCCAACGACTGTAACCGTTTGATCGCCTAAGCGTCCAATCCCACCAATCACCGCACCATCATCACGGAAGTTTCGATCTCCATGTAATTCGATAAAATCATCAAAAATTCCTTGAGCAAAATCAAGCGCAGTCAATCTTCCTTGGTCACGTGCCTCTTTAATAATCTGTGTTATTTTACTCATGTTTACCTCCATGAAGGGCCAATAATTGTCCAACTGTTGCTCGGATTTGGCTTCTCTCCACGATCAAGTCTACAAATCCATGTTCTTGTAGAAATTCTGCTTTTTGGAAATCATCTGGCAATTTTTCACGCACAGTTGATTCGATCACGCGCCGACCGGCAAAACCAACCAAGGCCTGACTCTCTGCCATGATAATATCACCTTCCATAGCAAATGAGGCTGTCACCCCACCAGTTGTTGGATCGGTCAATACCGTCAAATAGAATAATTTTTCTTTAGAATGACGTTGAACAGCTGCAGAAATTTTCGCCATTTGCATCAAACTCACGATTCCTTCTTGCATCCGAGCGCCACCGGAAGCGGTAAAGAGAACAACTGGCAATTTTTCTTTTGTCGCAAATTCAAATAAACGAGTAATTTTTTCGCCTACCACAGAACCCATTGAAGCCATGATAAAGTTGGAATCCATGATCCCAAGCGCAACTTCTTGCCCTTTAATCAAGGCAGTTCCAGTCAGGACAGCTTCATCCAATCCTGTCATTTCCCGCACTGCTGCTAGTTTCTTCTTATAATTTGGGAAATTCAAAGGATCTGTCGTTTCGATTCCTGTAAACATTTCTTCAAAGCTAGCTGGATCCACTGTCAGCGCCAAGCGTTCTTTAGCAGAAATACGGAAGGTATAGCCACAATTCGGGCAGACACGCTCACTACCTAAATCCTTTTGGTAAATGGTATGTTTACAACCTGGGCATTGTGAAAATAGTTCATCAGGAACTTCAGGTTTTGGCTGAGGCTCCTTCCAGGCTGACCTATTCGGATTGATCCGAATATATTTATCTTTTTTAGAAAATAATGCCATTACTTACTCCTTATAATATGCTACAGTATCTGAAGCATTACTATAAAAGCCTGAAACTGTGAAGATGATGTTCATACTTCCCTCACAAGTCCAGGCTTTTTCATCATTCCTTATTATAATTTGGAAGGAATTGTTCCATCAAAAATGCAGTGTCATAATCACCAGCGATCACATGTGAATCTGAAATCAAATCCAACTGGAAACTACTATTGGTTGTGACACCATCGATTTCCAACTCATAAAGAGCTCGCTGCATTTTCATCAGTGCATCAAAGCGATTTTCCCCATGGACAATGATCTTAGCAATCATACTATCATAGTATGGTGGAATCGTATAACCAGGATACACAGCAGAATCCACACGCAGGCCAACCCCACCACTTGGAAGATAGAGATTAGTAATCTTACCTGGGCTTGGTGCAAAGTTAAAGGAAGGATTTTCCGCATTAATCCGGCATTCAATCGCATGGCCTTTAATGACAATATCCTCTTGAGTAACGGATAATTCTTGGCCAGCTGCGATTTTAATCTGTTCCTTAACGATATCAACTCCTGTTACAAATTCTGTGACAGGATGCTCTACTTGCACTCGAGTATTCATTTCCATAAAGTAGAACTCACCCTTGCCTTCATCATACAAGAATTCAATCGTTCCAGCATTCTCGTAACCAACTGACTCAGCTGCACGAACAGCTGCAGAACCAATACGATTACGAAGAGTTTTTCCGATAGCAATTGAAGGGGATTCTTCTAGAACTTTTTGATTGTTCCGTTGGAGAGAACAATCGCGTTCACCTAAGTGAATGACATGTCCATGCTGATCCGCTAAAATCTGTACTTCAATGTGGCGTGCTGGATAAATCACCCGCTCCATATACATGGCACCATTCCCAAAAGCAGCTTGAGCTTCTGAGGAAGCAGATTCAAAAGCAGCAACCAAATCTTCTGGTTTTTCAACCTTCCGAATTCCTTTACCACCGCCTCCTGCAGATGCTTTCAACATCACAGGGTAACCAATGCGCTCTGCAATTTCGAGGGCTTCTTCAGCTGTATAAACTTCACCATCTGATCCAGGAATAACAGGTACTCCTGCTTTGATCATCTGTTTACGAGCATTAATCTTATCCCCCATCATATCCATGACTTTAGCAGAAGGGCCGATAAATTTAATACCAACTTCCTCACACATGGTTGCAAATTTTGAGTTTTCACTTAAAAATCCAAAACCAGGGTGAATAGCTTCTGCACCTGTTAAAACAGCTGCAGACAAGACAGCACTCATATTCAAATAAGATTCTGTTGATTTAGCAGGTCCAATACAGACTGCTTCATCCGCTAGTAAGGTATGCAAGGCTTCTTTATCAGCAGTAGAATACACCGCAACCGTCTCGATGCCAAGTTCACGAGCCGCACGAATAATGCGCACTGCAATCTCACCACGATTGGCGATTAAGATCTTACGAAACATAGATAGACCTTTCTTAATTTCCAATTGCAAAAGTAAGTGTTCCTGAAGCTGCAAGCTTACCGTCTACCTCTGCTTTCGCTTCAACAACAGCAATTGTTCCACGACGTTTGACAAAAGTAGCTGTCATCACCAGTTGATCTCCTGGAACGACTTGTTTTTTAAACTTCACCTTGTCCATCCCTGCATAAAAGACTAATTTCCCTTTATTTTCAGGTTTTGACAACTCTAGTACACCTGCTGTTTGTGCCAAAGCTTCCATGATGAGAACACCTGGCATAACAGGATATTGTGGAAAATGTCCATTAAAAAACGGTTCATTAATTGTCACGTTTTTGATGGCAACAATCGTATCTTCGCTTGTTTCTAAAACGCGATCCACCAAAAGCATTGGGTAACGATGCGGCAAAGCCTCACGAATAGCATTAATATCAATTGTCATTTGATTCGAACCAATCCTTTTCCAAATTCAACCATTTCTTCATTCATTACCAAAATTTCAGTGACTACCCCATCTTTAGGTGCTGGGACTTCATTCATCACTTTCATGGCTTCGATAATCAAGAGTGTTTGACCCTTAGTGACCTTATCTCCTACAGATACAAAGGCCGGTTTATCCGGAGCTGGTGACAAGTAAGCCACCCCAACCAATGGACTTTCAACCACATCACCTTCGGCCTCTTGAGCTGGAGCAGCAACTGGTTCAGCTGCTACAGCTGGAGTTGCTGGTGCTTCAACAACAGGGGCTACGACAGGAGCTTGAGGTGTTGCTACCACTTCAACTGCAGGAGCTACCGGTGTAGTCGCAACTGAAGTCGTTTGATTTTTACTCAAATTCAATTCTTCGCCATTATTTTTATATGAGAATTCACGCAAAGTTGACGCATCAAATTGAGCCAACAAATCTTTGATTTCAGAAATATTCATGAATTAACCCTCCCAACGTTTAAAGGCTAGAACAGCATTGTGTCCTCCAAAACCAAAGGTATTTGAGATAGCGTACTGAATATCCGCTTCTTGCCCTTCACCATAAACAACGTTTGCTTCGATATAGTCAGACAATTCTTTAGTACCAGCCGTTTTTGGTACAAAGCTGTGACGAATCGCTTCGATGGTAGCAATCGCTTCAACTGCACCAGCGGCACCAAGCAAGTGTCCTGTAAATGATTTAGTAGATGATACAGGAACTTCTTTACCAAGTACAGAAACAATAGCTCCGCTTTCACCTTTCTCATTGGCAGGTGTAGATGTACCATGAGCATTGACATAATCGACGTCTTCAGGCTTAATACCAGCTTCATTGATCGCTAATTTAATTGCTTTGGCCGCACCTGAACCATCTGGTGTCGGTGTTGTCATATGGTAGGCATCACAGTTTGAACCATAACCAACAATCTCAGCCAAAATGTTAGCACCACGTTTTTGGGCATGTTCCAAACTTTCGATGACAAGAACCCCTGAACCTTCCCCCATCACAAAACCATTACGGTCTTTGTCAAATGGAATAGATGAACGTTCTGGGTCTTCCGTTGTTGAAAGGGCCGTAAGGGCATTGAAACCACCGATACCAATCTTAGTAATCGAAGCTTCAGCACCACCTGCCAAAACAACATCATGCATACCAAATTTAATTTCACGGAAAGCTTCACCAATTGCATCATTGGCAGAAGCACAAGCAGTTGTCACGGATTTACATACCCCTTGAGCCCCAATCTTAAGTGCGATGTTTCCAGCACCCATGTTTGAAAGAGCTTTCGGAATAAACATGGGTTGGATTCTCTTCATCCCACGTTCATGCATCCGGATAATTTGGTCTTCCAATTCTTGCAAACCACCGATACCAGATGATACAATCACACCTACACGATCGCGGTCTTCTTCTTCCATATTCAAGCCTGAATTTTCAATAGCTTCCATCGCAGCATAGATTGCATACAATGAGTACGTATCCATACGATTTTGATCTTTTTTCACAAAATATTTATCGAATGGGAAATCTTGAATTTCACCAGCATTAAAGACTGGAATTTCGGAAGCATCAAATTTCGTAATGGGCTTGATTCCAATTTTTCCTTCATGAAGGCTATTCCAGAACTCCTCTGGTGTATTTCCGATTGGTGAGGTTACACCGTAACCTGTAACAACAACACGATTTGTAGACATATATATTCTCCTTTTGTCGGATGGATATTTAAGTAAGTGATTTTCGATCAGTGAGCATTCATTATTGCATAGTCATTCCGCCATCAATGGCAATTGTTTGACCTGTTAAATATTCTTGACCTGCCAAGAAAGCCGCAACTTCTGCCACTTCTTCAGCTTGACCAATTCGTTTCATTGGCACTTGAGCTAGCATGGCATCTTTCATTTTCTCTGGAATAGCGTCTGTCATATCCGATTCAATAAAACCAGGTGCAATGGCATTCACACGAACGCCACGGGCCGCAACTTCACGCGCTACTGATTTGGTAAAACCAATCAAACCAGCTTTTGAAGCCGCGTAGTTCGCTTGACCAATATTCCCCATTAGACCAACAACAGAGGACATGTTGATAATGGCACCTTGACGAGCCTTAGACATAGGTTTCAAGACAGCTTGTGTCATATTAAAGGCACCGGTCAAGTTGATTTTCAAGACCCGTTCAAAATCTTCTTCAGTCATTTTCAACATCAACTTGTCGTTTGTAATGCCAGCGTTATTGACCAAAACATCAACACTTCCAAGCTTTTCAATTGCTTCAGCTACCATACGTTGAGCATCTTCGCCATTAGAAATATCCCCAGAAATACCAACAACAGTCACACCATAGTCAGCAAACTGCGCAAGCAAGTCCTCAGAAATTTCAGAACGTCCATTTAGGACAACATTGGCACCGAGACTCGCAAATTTATGAGCCACAGCCAATCCAATTCCTCGTGTTGAACCTGTTACAAAAACATTTTTATTTTTAAGTTCCATCTTTACCTCGTTTTAAGCATTCAGAAGTGCATCTAGACTAGCCTGATCTTCGACGTTATGAGTTGGAAGAGTTTTATCAATTTTCTTCAAGAATCCTGACAAGACTTTTCCAGGTCCGATCTCGATGACTTCATCTACACCAAAGTCTTGAATCGTAGCAATTGAATCATAGAAACGAACCGGTTCTTTTACTTGACGGGCCAACAGTGCTTTCACATCTTCCGACTTCATGATCGTAGCTTCTGTATTCCCAACTAAAGGAAGATCAAAATCATTAAATGATACTTTTTCTAGTTCAGTCGCCAATTTTTGACTAGCAGATTCCAGTAAGGCTGTGTGGAATGGACCTGACACATTCAAAGGGATCAAGCGTTTGGCACCTGCTTCCTGCAATAGTTCCACAGCATAGTCCACAGCCGCAACCTCACCACCAATCACAATTTGTGCTGGCGTATTGTAGTTAGCTGGTGTTACTACACCCTTTTCAGATGCTTGTTGACAAATCTCTTCGATCAAACTTGGATCTGTATTCATAACAGCAACCATTTTCCCACTTCCAGCAGGAGCTGCTGTTTCCATGAATTCACCACGTTTCGCAACCAAAGCTACTGCATCTTCAAACGAAAGAGCTCCAGCCGCAACTAAGGCAGAATATTCCCCCAAAGAGAGGCCGGCAACAATATCAGGAGTGATACCATTTTCTACTAAGAGACGATAAATGGCTACTGACGTTGTCAAAATAGCTGGTTGAGTATAGCGTGTCTGATTCAGTTTTTCTTCGTTAGAATCAATCAATTCACGCAAATCATAGCCTAGAATACGACTAGCCGTATCAAATGTCTCTTTAACAACGGGATAAGCCGCATACAAATCGCTCGCCATGCCCAATTTCTGAGCCCCTTGACCAGCAAATAAGAACGCACGTTTTGTCACTATCCTAATCCTTTCGACGTTTTTAGACGTTTACATCTGCCCAACGAGCAGCCTCTCTTTGAATCACCTTGGCTGCACCATAATAGATATCTTCTAGAATTTCAGCACAAGTTTCTTCCTTGCTCACAAGACCAGCAATTTGGCCTGCCATTACAGATCCATTGTCAACATCTCCATCAACAACGGCATTGCGAAGCGCACCTGCTCCTAATTCTTCAATTTCTTCTTGAGTCTTCTTACCTGCCAAGAAATCTTTTTCAGCTTGGTTATAGGCAGAAGCCAATTTATTCTTGATCGCACGAACAGGGTGTCCAACAACTGATGCTGAAACTACCGTATCAATATCTTTCGCTTTCAAGATTTTATTCTTAAAGTTTTGGTGAGCATTAGATTCTTTAGCAACCACGAAACGAGTTCCCACCTGAACAGCTTCGGCACCTAACATAAAGACAGCTGCAGCACCGGCACCATCAGCGACACCTCCAGCACCAATTACTGGAATAGAAACAACTTCAACCACTTGACGAACCAAGGTCATAGTCGTCAATTTACCAATGTGGCCTCCAGCTTCCATCCCTTCTGCAATCACTGCATCGGCACCTAATTTTTCCATCCGTTTTGCAAGGGCAACAGATGGAACAACAGGAATGACAGTGATCCCTGCTTCATGGAAACGATCCATGTATTTCCCAGGATTTCCAGCACCAGTTGTAACAACTTTTACACCTTCTTCAATCACCAGGTCAACAATGTCATCCGCGAATGGGGACAAAAGCATGATATTTACACCAAAAGGTTTATCTGTAATAGACTTCACTTTATCAATGTTAGCCTTTACAACTTCTTTTGGAGCGTTCCCGCCACCAATGATTCCAAGACCACCGGCATTTGATACTGCTCCAGCCAAGTCACCATCAGCGACCCATGCCATCCCACCTTGGAAGATTGGATATTTAATATTCAATAGTTCAGTAATTCGTGTTTGCATTATACCTACCTCTTTTTTCGCTTAAGTAATAGTTTGAGTTCGAAAGATTGTTTCTTTGAGCCTCAAACTATTACCTAAACAAGAGAGAATATCTTTCGATACTCTCATCTATCATTATTTTGTTTTTTCTTCTACGTAAGCGACAAGATCACCAACTGTAGACAATCCTTCTTCAGTTTCGATTTGGATATCAAAAGCATCTTCGATTTCAGAGATCACTTGGAACAAATCCAATGAATCAGCTTCTAAATCTTCGAATGTAGATTCAAGAGTTACTTCTGATGGTTCTTTACCAAGTTCTTCAACGATAATTTCTTGTACTTTTTCAAATACTGCCATGACAGGCCTCCTTAAAAAATAATATATAAATTTTTAAAATGTGTTTCCACATGTTTAACTAGATTGTAACAAGAAGTGTGCCCCATGTCAAACCTCCACCGAATCCTGTAAGAAGAATTTTTTGACTTCCATCCATCTTGATTCGATGATTCTCGACACACTCTGATAATAGAATGGGGATACTAGCAGCACTAGTGTTCCCATATTCCATCATATTTGCTGGGATCTTCTCTCTAGAGACACCCAGTTTTTTTGACATCTTATCTAACATTCGGTCATTCGCCTGATGTAAAAGAAAATAGTCAATCTCTTCTACTTCCATAGAGGCGTCTGCTATAATCTTTTGAATGCTTTTCGTGACATCACGAACAGCAAAATCAAAAACTGCCCGTCCATCCATCGTCAGATATCTTCGATCGGTAACTTCCTCTGAATAAGGGGAAGACAGACCCACATAGCAAGACTCAAGACTAGCTCCTCGGCTACCATCCGTAAAAAGACTTTCAGCTAAAAACGATTTTTGTTCGCTCGCTTCAAGCAAGACACCGCCAGCTCCATCTCCAAAAAGTACTGAAGTAGAGCGATCTGACCAGTCTAATACTTTTGAAAGCGTCTCACTACCGATCACAATCCCTCGCCGGTACATCCCTGAAGAAATGTATTTTTCAGCAGTGGCTAATGCAAATACAAACCCGCTAC
This sequence comes from Streptococcus sp. HMSC073D05, assembly GCF_001812015.1. NCBI lineage: Bacteria > Bacillati > Bacillota > Bacilli > Lactobacillales > Streptococcaceae > Streptococcus > Streptococcus sp. HMSC073D05. Next base: position 3,648 of record NZ_KV807498.1, on the reverse strand, counting down.
ATGCTGCAGTCAGGTCAAAAGCAAAGGCTCGAGAAGCTCCAATATTAGCTTGTACTCGGGCTGCAGTCGATGGCATTAAGCTGTCTGGAGTAATCGTAGCCACAACGATAAAATCAATTTCTTCAGCGTCTAAGTTTGCTTTTGCTAATAATCTTTGTGCGACAACTGTTGCAAGATCACTGGTCGTCTCATCTCTTGAAATGTGACGACGAAGAATGCCTGTCCGACTACTGATCCATTCATCACTTGTATCCATAATCTCAGCTAAATCATCATTCGATACGACTTGGTCAGGTACATAATGAGCAACTTGACTAATTTTAGCAAAGACCATTATTTAATTTCCTCCAAGAAACGATACAGATTTTGCAATCCTTTTTGCATCACTTTCTTCTCTTCGGGACTCATATCTCCAATAATCTGGTTGACCATCCGTTTATGGAATTGCTGATGAAGTCGATAAAGTAGACGACCATTCTTTGTTAAACTCAAGTGTACAACCCGGCGATCAACTTCAGATCTTCTTCTTTCGATATACCCTTTGCGCTCAAGATTATTCAAACTTGTCGTGACAGTCCCCAAAGTCACCATCAACTCCCGTGAAATATCACTCGGGGTTGCATTCGGTGTCGAACCAATCACGTCGATCGTATGCATTTCTTTAATAGAAACATCTTTAAATCGACTTGCTCTTAGGCTCGTCTCCTCGATAACCAAAACATTATTAAAGATGGATGTTAAATAGTCATTAACTAATTGGTAATTCAAAACTCCACCTCCTAATTTTACTTTGATAGTCAAATTTTATCAAAAATGAAAATAATTTGCAAGCATTTTTTCATAAAACATAGAAAAAATACAAATTTATTTTCCTTTAAATTGTGGCCGACGCTTTTCAGAGTAGGCAATAACCCCCTCTTTAAAATCTTCTGTAAATGCTAGTTTCTTTTGCAAATTTAATTCAAGATTCGCATATTGGTCCCATTCTTTCAAGAAGGCTTCCCAAACCATTTCTTTCATGGCAGCATAAGAATTTGAAGATCCTCTTCTTAATTTTTTAAGCAATTGATCAACTGTTTTCTCAAGTTTTTCAGATTCACAAACGCGGTAAGCTAGGCCATATTCCGATGCTTTTTCTGCGGTCAAAGCTTCACCAGTCATTACTAAATGAGTAGCCCGAGACATACCAATAGCTTTTCCTAATAAGAATAACCCACCCGCATCTGGTGCTAAACCAACCCCAACAAAGGCTTGAATAAATTTAGTACGATCACTAATAATACAAAAATCAACAGCTACTGCTATGTTGGCCGCCGCTCCTGCGACCGCTCCATCAGCTACCATAATAACCGGCTTAGGTAATTGCTTAATCTTCTTAGAAATAGTATTAACTAATTCAGCAATTAAAACAAGAGACTCAATGTCATCTGCATCGACTGCGCGTTTCATTTCACTCAAATCTCCACCAACTGAAAAGATTTTCCCTTCTGCTGATAGAATAATGAATTTTACTTCCTCATTTTTTTCTGCATCTTCCAAGGCAGCTAAAATTTCCTGACACATTGGAATGTTAAAACCATTGGAAACTTCAGGACGATTTAAAGAAATTGACGCGAGATCGTTTTCAACAGAATACAAAATTGTTTCAAACATCACAGACTCCTTTTATTTAAATATAAAATATTTTGATATTAAAACTTTTTAATTATAACATATCATACCATAAAAAATAAGAATAGTAAAATATATCTATAAGATGTAACAAAATTGTAAAATTTGAATCATGACAATTTCTAGCCTCATAAGATCCACCTATTCTATGCCCTATTTATAAATACATTGTATCAACAACTGAAGTTTGGTATAATGTACTAATGAAACTATTAAGGAGAAAATATGAAAGTAACTAAATTCGGTGGAAGTTCTCTAGCATCAGCTCCACAATTAAAAAAAGTACTTGATATCATTAAAGATGATCCAGAAAGAAGATTTGTAGTTGTATCAGCTCCAGGCAAACGCAACGCTGAAGATACAAAAGTAACAGACGCTCTGATCCGGTATTATAAAGAATTTACTTCAGATAAGGATGTCACACAAACACAACAGTGGATTATTGAACGTTATCGTGCCATTACAGAGGAATTGGGTCTCAAAGATTCTATTATTCAGGAAATTGCTGAAGATATCTATGATTTAACAAATTTACCTAAAAAAGGGAATCCATTTACATACGATGCATTCCTAGCAGCTGGTGAAAATAACAATGCTAAACTCATTGCTGCCTATTTCAATCAAAATGGATTAGAAGCAAGATATATCCATCCAAAAGAAGCAGGAATTACGGTCACTGCAGAACCTTCCAACGCTCGTATTTTACCATCTAGTTACGATAAAATTGAAGAACTAAAAGATTCAAGTGAAGTGATTGTCATTCCAGGTTTCTTTGGTGTTACTCAAGATGGCGACATTTGTACATTTTCTCGTGGTGGATCTGACATTACAGGATCGATCATTGCAGCAGGTGTAAAAGCAGACTTATACGAAAACTTTACAGACGTAAATGGTATCTTTGCAGCACATCCAGGTATTATTAAACACCCACATTCTATTCCCGAATTAACCTACAAAGAAATGCGTGAATTAGCCTATGCTGGTTTTTCAGTCTTGCATGATGAAGCACTCGTTCCAGCATACAGAGGTAAAATTCCATTAGTTATTAAAAATACAAATAATCCAGACCACCCTGGAACCCGCATTGTTTTGGAACATTCAAATGATCATGTGACTGTTGTAGGAATTGCAGGTGATTCAGGATTCGTTAGTATTAACACTACAAAATACCTTATGAACCGTGAAGTCGGTTTTGGTCGAAAAGTCCTTCAAATTTTAGAAGATCTCAATATCAGTTGGGAACATATGCCAACAGGAATCGATGACTTGTCCATCATTTTGCGTTCTCGTGAACTGACTCCAATCAAAGAACAAGAAATTTTAAAACAATTAACGCAAAAGCTCGAAGTTGACACAGCCGAAATTGAACATGATCTTTCCATCATTATGATTGTTGGTGAGAAAATGAAGAGTCAGGTAGGGGTTACTGCCACTGCAGCCAAAGCACTATCAGAGAATGAAGTGAATATTCAAATGATCTCGCAAGGTTCTAGTGAAGTTTCCATCATGTTTGTTGTAAGTAAAGATCAAGAAGAAAAAGCAATTAAAGCCTTATATCAAGCATTTTTCCCAAATAACTAAATAGAGAAAAGCTCCGTTAACTAAACGGAGCTTTAATTAACATTAAAATGAAAAGTAAAAAAAGAGATCAATTACTTGATCTCTTTTATTCTATACTCCGCCAGTAGGACTCGAACCTACGACATCATGATTAACAGTCATGCGCTACTACCAACTGAGCTATGGCGGAATAAAGCTAAGCGACTACCTTATCTCACAGGGGGCAACCCCCAACTACTTCCGGCGTTCTAGGGCTTAACTGCTGTGTTCGGCATGGGTACAGGTGTATCTCCTAGGCTATCGTCACTTAACTCTGAATGATTAAACATTCAAAATTGAACATCTATATTCTAACAAGTTAACCTTTCGTTGTCAATATCTTCTGACTCTTTGGATAAGTCCTCGAGCTATTAGTAT
>NZ_KV807497.1:0-2587 GCF_001812015.1 Streptococcus sp. HMSC073D05 | reverse complement strand
GAGCGAGACGGACTGAAAGTCACATAATAAAAAAACTTTACAGAAGTTTTTTTAGCGGTTATAATTTAACCGAGGTGGTAAAATGTTAACAATTAAAAATAGATTAAAAGTTTTAAGAACTGAGTAAGGAATAACTCAAGATTAACTAGCCGAAATTATAAATAAACGACTAAAAGAAAATGAGAAACCAATATACAAATGGTTGATATCTAACGGGGAAAACAATAAACATACTATCAAACCAGAAAAAGCTCAGATTTTAGCTGATTTTTTTTGGTTAGTATTTCCTCCTTATTAGGTTATGGTGATGAAGTTATGACCTTTAATAGTGGGGCAGAGTTTGAAAAATATCGTAATGATTTAATCAAACGCCTAAATGCTGAGGAAGATCTTGAAAAAACTAGGTAAATCAACTGAACAGAATAAATTTAATAAAAAAACTATTGAAAAGATTGCACTTATAAAACAACGTATAAATCAAAAATACGGAACTGATTCTCACGGAAATCCTGCTTACGATGCTCTTGTATCAGGTATTGGTGAAAACGACTTTTTTATACGATTATTTGATGCATTACTAGATTTTGATGAACTAAAAGAAACGGAAATTTCCGATCTAGTTTATAAATATCTCATTTTAGATAACGACAGTAAACATCTAGTACTAGAACTCATTGACACATTACCACAAGCTAAAACTAAATCTTTATTAAAAAAGATAATAACTAAGAAGAGGTAACTCCTATAGGATTTTTTGACACTGTAAAACAAGAAGGTAGCTTTTCTACTGCATCTGGAGTAAATGTACTACACTACGTTGTCCTTCAAGTAACTTTGAAAGAAAAGTTTTTTCAGTACTGGATCAGGAAACCTTACAGAATTAGAGGATGTTTTCAATAAACAAGCTTCAAAAGGCTATCACCTACATTCAGTCACCACCGCCAATGGTGGAGCAAAGGACTAGGCGGTGGTGACCGTATCCAGGCTACAATGGTATGTGAGAAGATTATCTAAACCCTTTATACAACCTATCTCCACTAATATTAACCTGATTTTCAGCTACTATGCGCAAAATTAAGGGCAATTTAAAGGATCTATTAACAGAAAGGAAACAAATGGAAAAAATATTTGATATCGACTATTTAAAATCTACACCTGAAGGACAATACTTTGATCGGAAAAGTGCTCGTATTCAACCAAAAGATATTCTGAGGCACCTCATTGCGTTTGCAAATGCTGAAGGCGGACACCTTGTTATTGGAATTGAAGACGATGGGGAAGTAACAGGATTCTCTGGCCCTCGTGCAAAACCCATTGAAGACTTCCAAAGCATCCCATACCAACTTAAACAAACTCCTATATCATTTTCGGATAAAATCATTTCGGTTATAAATTCAAGTGGTAAGGAAGATTGTGTTCTTTTGATTTCAGTAAATCCTTCGGTTGATCGTGTTATTATCTCTACAAATGATGAGACATTTCTAAGACAAGGAGATAGGTCAGTTCCCCTAAGCCATGAACAACGACTTCAACTTACTTATGACAAAGGACAACGATATTTTGAAGATGAGATAGTTGAAGGAGCAACGACTGATGATATAGATAGTGAATTAATCCAAAGTTATAAAGACAAAATCGGTTTACCTGATATTTCTATCGAACAAGTCTTAAGAAGCCGTGGACTTCTTAGAGATGGTAAATTAACGAATGCAGCTATTCTTCTATTTGGTAACAATCCATCAGCATTTCTCCCACAAGCTCGTCTAAGAGTTATTAAATATAACGATACTTATGCTAAAACAGGACAAGATTTTAATGTTGTCAAAGAGCAAACATTTGATGGAGCTATTCCTAAAATTATTACAGAAAGCCGTGATTTTGTAAAAAGTCAGCTCAGAGATTTTCAATACCTAGTTGAAGACGGAAGGTTTCAAGTAATGCCTGAATATCCTGAATTTGCTTGGTTTGAAGGAGTTGTAAACGCTGTTACCCATAGAAATTACTCAATTCGCGGACAACATATTACCGTAACACTTTTTGATGATCGCTTAGAAATAAAGAGCCCTGGTGTACTTCCAAATATAGTTACCATCCAAAATATACTCAATGAACGATTTTCTAGGAATCCAAAAATAGCACGAATTCTATCTGAATTTGGTTGGGTAAAAGAAATGAATGAAGGAGTAAAGCGTATCTATAGTGAAATGGAAAGTTTCTTTTTAAATGAACCAAAATATTCTGAACCTAATAATTCCAGCGTGTTGCTTATGTTAGAAAATAACATTTTGAATCGACAACTACGTATTTCAGATAGATTACGCCAAAAACTAACCCCTGAACTCTTCTCCTCTCTAAATTCCCTTGAAAAGCAAGTAGTCACACTGGCTTACCGTGACACTAAAATCACTACTTCTGAAGTTATGGAATTAATACAAAAAAGTAGACCATATACTCTTAAAATTTTAAAGAGACTAACGGAGGATCTAGATATTCTAGAGTGGCATGGTAGCGGTAGAAGAGATACGACACAATACTATACTTTAAAGGATAAATAGTTTATAGCAGTTTATAGCAGTTTATAGCAGTT
>NZ_KV807496.1:0-202 GCF_001812015.1 Streptococcus sp. HMSC073D05 | reverse complement strand
ATTAACGCGGGATGGAGCAGCTCGGTAGCTCGTCGGGCTCATAACCCGAAGGTCGTAGGTTCAAATCCTGCTCCCGCAATTTGGCTCGGTAGCTCAGTTGGTAGAGCAATGGATTGAAGCTCCATGTGTCGGCGGTTCGATTCCGTCTCGCGCCATTTCTTTTAATAATAAGCGGGTGTAGTTTAGTGGTAAAACTACAGCC
>NZ_KV807495.1:7609-25857 GCF_001812015.1 Streptococcus sp. HMSC073D05 | reverse complement strand
TTTCTTCCTTGCTTGGTTCTGTACTTGACTCTGTTGGATCCTTGTAGTCATCTGGTAAAGATGCACGGTATGGATCATCTGTACGACCTGCTTCTTTAAGAGTTGCAGATAATTCAGACTCATATTGCTTGAATTGTTTGAAGAGACGTTCAGACCGAGCTAAAGCATCCTCAGTCACTTTATCTTCAACTGCTTTTGCTGCAGCTTCATCAGCTTTCAAGGCTGCATATTTGCTATCACTAACCTTCTGTTCAATGATCAATTGTTCTTCGAGAGCTTTCCAGTGATTTTGAATCGATTTTCCAAAGAGGTCTTGATTATTGATGGCCATCTGGTCAATATGCCATACTGTCCAATACCATGAATTCGGATCATAGGTAGCAGTTTGAGGTTTGAAAGCTTTATAGGTATCTTTTACATTTCCATAGAATGGAACATAAGGAGTGTTCCGAGATGGTCCCATACCAAGCCATAAAGTACCACCAAATGATTTTGGAAGGTTTGGATTGATTTGGTAGACATGGGCATCGATGACGTTTTCGTTTCCTAAAGCATACTTGTATTGGTCTTTCCGAACAGTATCGTTGCTACCATCGTCACCTTGTTTCTTAACACCGATTTGATCATCTGGTACAAAGCGTCCATTCAAGTGTTCAAAACGGTTCCGTTGCAAGGCAAAAGCATCTTCCAAGGTGTATTTTTTGTTTGGATCGGTTGGTGAACGGAAGAGCTCATACTCATCATCCTCATAAGTGACTTTAGAGTCTGGATCTAGCAAGGTGATTCCTGCATAGGTCCGTGAGCGGTCTCCTTCAGCATATTTTTCTGGTCCATAAGATTTAGCGATATGGAAGTTGCCATCTTTGTCTGTCTTGTAGTTACCAGATTCCTTGGCTACTTTTTCGACATCTTTAGAGGCAATGACATTTTCAGTGTCATTCAAATCAACATGACCTAGGTAGTAGGTATTTGCAAAGACTGCATATTTATCTTCTGGCACCTTCACCGCTACATATTGGTGGCCAGAAAGAATTTCCATATACCAAGTTTCATTTTGGTCTGCAAAGACGACCACATTCCCTTCAGCTGAACCTTTTTCTTCGATGACTTTAGCCAGTAATTCAACTCCTTCACGAGCTGACTTAACGCGTGGTAACACTACGTCCAACATAGCAGCTTCTGGAATTCCGTTTTCTGTCAATGGGTCCGTCTTCAAGACTTTCTTATTCGGGATAGCTGTTACTGTCGCAGTCATGGATACACCGGCTTCATTAAATCCATGTTCACCAAAAGCACCGTTACTACCGTCACCACGAGCAGAGTCATAGGTCGCTGTGTATTTCATTTCATTGGCAGCATGCGGGTAGGTGAATCCGTTAGATTCATCCTCGATCTGATCTCCCTCGTTATAGGTCTTAGCATCGACCACAACATAGTTTTTGTTGTGTTTTCCACCATTTGGATAATAAGGGTAGTCCTCTGTCCGACCAAAGAGAGTGGTCCCATCCTTGGTCAACTGGCGACCAATGATAAATCCACAGCAGGCCTGAACGGCTTGAATTGGTAGGAGTAAGAACGTCATCGCTATCAAAGCTAGTTTAAACAACCATTTCTTCATGGCAAATCTCCTTTATGTTTGAATGTTCCTTTATAGAAAAAGGGAGCATCCCCTATTTTTTATACCTTAAGTCTATCTTTTTTTCACCTCTTTTGCAAGCGCTTTCTATTTTGTGTTTTTATACCTTTTTACCCATGATTACCTTCTCTATGGGCCTACCAATAGTGGGTTCACTCGGCTCCTGCAAGTATATTATAATAAATATATACAATTCTTTGCATTTCAAACAATTTTCTGTTAGTTTACGATTTCGCTACATTTTTTAGAAAAAAAGAGGCTGGGACAAAAGTCCTGGCCTCTCAATTGTTTTTGGACTGTCGAGCAAGACGCAGTGGTTGAGTGGGATATACTACGCTGATTTCATCAGCTTTTACAGCCTTACTCAACTGTGCGGAGGTGGGACAACGAAATCGAATTCTAACGAATTACCGATTTCTGTCCCACTCTCTCTTAAAATAGATTCAAGATTTTACCTAAGAAATAAAGCAAAAGCAAGAGATAAGATAAGGCTGCACTCATCTGATAGGTTCGGTTCATAAAGCGAGCCTCTCCTCTTACAGGAAAGACATAAGCCAACATGACCCCAGCTACTAAGCCACCAATGTGGCCCGCCATACTGATGTCTGGCATAAAACTAAAGATCAGATTGACCACAATCAAGCTGGTATAGGACTGACTCAAGTGGCGAATATAGGGACTTTGAACAATAAAGCGCAGAGCGCCAATGGTCCCAAATAGTCCAAAGAGGGCTGTAGATGCGCCTGCTGCAATCACATCTGGCGTAAAAATAGCAACAAAGACATTGCCCATCATGCCTGATAAGAGATAAAGAGCTAAGAAAGCCTTGGAACCAAAGAGATCTTCTGCCAAACGTCCCAAGTAATAGAGGGTGATCATATTGAGCACAAAATGTTCTAGGCCGATATGAACAAAAGTAGCTGTCACTATTCGCCATAACTGGCTAGGATCGACTTTCACAGCCTCTCCAATAATACCACCGCTATAGTAAATAGCAGCACCCGTTTGGTAGTCACCTCCAAATCGGATAAACATGGAAAGAAAGACTGCTGTTGTGACGAGCAACAAGAGGCTGGTCACAGGATAACGACGATCAAAGAGTAACTTCATAGACTAGCACCTCCTGAACGGCCTGATCAAAAACATCTGGTTGGAACTCCTTCTGCTGGATGGAATAAATCGTACTCACCGTCTTCCCAGTATAATCGGCTAAATAACGATCATAATAGCCACCACCATAGCCAATTCGGTAGCCTTTTGACTGGAAGACCAAGCCTGGTACATGGATCAGATCAATCTCTGACTTATCCACAAGCTTTCCTTTTTCATTGGGCTCCAGCAAACCAAAGCGTGTCTTTTCCAAAATATTAGGATCGTATTCCACAAATTCCATCCGACCTTGTGGATAGGTACGGGGAACACAGACACGTTTCCCAAGTTGAAGAGCGGCTTGGATCAAGCCAGCTGTGGAAAATTCGTGGCCAAAGGACAGATAGGTCGCAAGGGTCTTTGCCTCCTGAAAGGCTGGAAGCTCCAAGAGACGTTGAGTGAGCTGTTCATCTGCTTGAGTTTTCACGGATTCTGGCAGCTCTTTCATGGCTGCTATGGTTTCTTTTCGTAGTGTTTTCTTCATTCCCTACTCCTTTTGTCTAGCTTTAATTGTATCATTTTTTATGAAACATCCGAACAGTTTGCACACGAGAAAATAAAAATCCAACTCCAGACGGAGTTGAATCAATCCCTTATTGATTGGCTTTCATTTTCAAAAAATTACCAATGTTTTCCACAGCAAAGGGAAGGGCAGCCTCATTTGGGCTCATCTTCGGATGGTGCAGGGCATAAGGGGTATCAATCCCCAGCCAGAACATGACACCAGGGACCTTGCTCAAGAGAAAGCCGAAGTCTTCTCCTGTCATCGCAGGCAGGATATCAATCAGGTTCACGTCTTCCTCAGCTGTGAAAAAGTCCATGAGTTCTTTAGCCAATTCTGGTTGGTTTTCCACAGGCAGGTAACCTCCTTGCTTGAGTTCCAGATCTAATTCTACATCAAAAGCGGCTGCAACCCCTTCCGCAATCGTTTTGACCCGTTTTTGAGTCAGGAGGTTCATCTCCATGGTCAAGGTCCGGATGGTCCCATGAAGGAAGGCCGTCTCAGCGATCACATTATTGGTGGTTCCTGCATGCATGGAACCAAAGGTCACCACAGCACCTTCAATTGGATCGACATTTCGACTCACTACCGATTGGACTTGGGTAATGAAGTAAGAAGCTGCTACAAGAGCATCATTAGCTTCATGTGGAAAGGCAGCATGCCCTCCCTTTCCTGTAAAGGTGATCTTGACTTCACAGGTCCCTGCAAAAAGGGTACCCGTATTGGTCGCAATGTCTCCCACCTTCAAATCAGGGCGCACATGCAGACCATAAAATTCATCAGGGAGCCAGTCGCCAAAAGCATCGTCCTTATACATGAGCATCCCACCAGCCTCATTTTCTTCAGCTGGTTGGAAGAGAAAGAGCAGGTTATTTTTTGGTTGCACTTGGACCAGTTGATCCAAAAGCCCGAGGGCTGTTGTCATGTGCATATCATGACCACAAGCATGCATCCGTCCTTCATGCTTAGAGGCAAAATCAAGGCCCGTTTGTTCCACAATCGGTAAACCATCTATATCTGTCCGCCAACCAATGGTTTTTTCAGGTGCAGCCCCATGGAGATACACCAGGATCCCGGTCCGCCAAGTCCGTTGCTCTACAAAATCCTTGCCTGCTGTGATCTCTGCGATTCGTTCTAAGAGGTAGGATTGGGTTTCAAATTCTTCCAATCCAATTTCAGGGATTTGGTGCAAATCCCGTCTGATTTTGATTAAGTCCAATGTCATCGTTGTCTTCTTTCTATTAGAAGAGGCTGAGACAAAAGTCTTGGCCTCTCAATTGTTTTTGGACTGTCGAGCAAGACGCAGTGGTTTAGTGGGATATACTACGCTGATTTCATCAGCTTTTACAGCCTTACTCAACTGTGCGGAGGTGGGACAACGAAATCGAATTCTAACGAATTACCGATTTCTGTTCCACTCTCATTTCTATCTTACAAATTGCGCAAAGCGTCTTCAAGTGCTGTTTTTTGTTGTGTTTTTTCGTCAATTTCCTTGATGATGCGAGCTGGAACACCAGCTACAACCACATTTTCAGGGACATCTTGAGTAACGATCGCTCCAGCGGCAACGACTGAACCGTTTCCAACTTGAACTCCTTCAATCACAACAGCGTTGGCACCGACCAAGACATTGTCACCAATCCGGACAGGCTCAGCAGAAGCTGGCTCAATGACTCCCGCAAGAACGGCACCCGCACCAATATGGCTGTTTTTACCAACAGTAGCACGACCACCAAGAATAGCCCCCATATCAATCATGGTTCCTGCACCGATTTCAGCACCGATATTGATGACAGCACCCATCATGACAACCGCATTGTCTTCGATGGTTACTTGGTCACGGATAATAGCGCCTGGTTCAATACGCGCATTTAGGTAGCGTTTATCCAGTAATGGGACAGCTGAGTTACGGCCATCTTGTTCTACCACATAATCCTTGTTTTCAGTCAAATTCGCAAGAAGGGGCTCGATATCTTTCCAGTCACCGAACAAAACATTGCCAAGCTTGGTAACAGAAGTAGGAACAGCTGTTGCCAATTCCCCTTCAAAGGTTACTTTCACATTGGTTTTCTTTTCTGCATTCCCGATAAAAGCGATAATTTCTTGTGCAGACATTTTTTGTGCAGTCATGAGATTCTCCATTCATTTCAATTAAAGGTATCCATATTATACCACAATCCTAGTGAGATGAACACCTAAGGCGCCGTGGAAGCTGATGTCGCTGGATCTTCTAGGCCCTTTATTTCACTGATAGTCCGATTCCCTCCAAAGTGAATAATGACGGAGCGCGAATCAGAAAGCTTATAGTAAAAGGTTAAGAAGAACTCTGAACCCAGCATACTCGACCAAGAAACACTGCTAGGAATTCCTACTGTATTCACAAGATCTGAATAGCTCGTTCCTATTTTCATATTGGCAAAATCTTCTCTGTTTAAGCTACCATTTTTATTGGCTAATCGCTCACTGTTTAAGTTTTTAAAATCAAGAGAAGATAAACGATCAACACCAATTTTTGAAAGTAAAACGGTTACGGAAGAAGGGGACCCTTCAGCCTCATAATCCAAGCTTGTCATGAAAGGACCGACACTACCCTCTTGGTAGGTTTCTTCCCCACTACTAGCCTTGCCCAGTACAGCTACCACATCCTGCGGAGACAGATAAGTTGAAGAGGTACGGCCTTGATCCCCCTCACTTAAACCAGGAATCAGGGAAATCGCCTTCTCATAGGTCACTTGAAACTGAAATTCCCCCTCCGGAGCAATCAAGGTACTCGTACCACTCTTCAAGGTTTCCTTTCTGGTTCCATAAGACCGGCCAGGACTTCCGTATTCACTAGTAGTAGAAGAAGGATGTTCCTCACTATGGATACCTCCTGAAGCCAGATAGGCAAATAATCCCAGCATGGCCAATAATCCAAAAAAGGCTGCCAGCGAAGACCCTCCACTATTAGAGGAAGGAGTGTAGGTTTTCGCCCTATCCGATTGGGAGTCTAGTACCGTTTGCCTTGGTTCTGAATGCCTGCCTCCCCCTATTGAAGCCAGATCGGCTTCTGAAATCAAGCGACTCCCACCCTGGTGAGAAGAAGTTGCCTTGATGTCTGTCCGTTGATCGTCCAATGATGTCTCCCTTCTTATACCAACACTAATTTCTTGCCTTTTTTCTTGAATTCCATTACCACTTCTGACTGCCCTGGTAGCTGGTAAGTCGCGCGATACCCCATTCCGCCATCTGACACTTCCCCCCAGATTAAGCGTTGAGGATTTCCTAGTTTCTTAATAAGCTGGGCGAATTCTGCACCTTTGTGCTCTTTTTCAGTAATGATTTCTTTCTCACTGCTTGTCTTCTCTTTTGCGTCCAACAAATTCGTCGCATCCACCATCGTCAAGCGATACCCCTGGTCTTTCTCTTCTTCAAACCACAAGTTCACACTTTTCTTCCCCTGATCGGTTTGCTTAGCTGCATAAGTCAAGACAAGAACGGTTTGTTCCCCTTGAGCTGTCTTTGTGTAGCGAACTTTTTGTGCTTTTCCCCATTCAGTCACAACTGTTTCCAAGCGGGTTCCTAGTTGCTGACTCTGCTTAAGACGGACTTTCAAATTCACCACAGCTTCGATGGTCCATTGAAAATGCTTGATTTCTTGATCGTTGCTTACCAAATTCTTGTAATCCTTTGGTTGAAAACGGGAAAGCGTTTGGTCCTCCTTGGTATCGGTTCCCTGCTCCTGTACCTGGATGCTTGCAATCGCAAGTAACAACCCTAAAACAAAACACAAAAACGGCAGCAAGAGTTCTTTTCGATTTTTTTTCATCCACTCGATCATGTGCTTCACCCCTTCTTCGTCAAACGATACTGACCACTCTGGTCGCGTTCAAAGGTCAAAGAGACCAATCCATCTGTCACCTGATAAGACAAGGCTAAAACTTGCTTGTCCTTTACAGAGGTCAAACTAAGAGAATTGGGAAGACCTGATTTTTTCAAGACTTCTTCTACTGCCGTTCCCTTTTCCTTTTTCCCATCTAGAGTCTGATAGCCTGTAAAATCTGCCTGTTTTAAGTCCTTTTTGCTCTGATAGTGAGACGACTTTGGTGCAAATCCTTGAATCGAGCTCAAATAAAAATCATCATCCTGCTTTTGAAATTCTATGGTATAAGGATAGAGCCCCTTCACAGAAGCCCCATAGCCTAACTGGACTTGTGCTCCAAAACTCGTATCTTCTTGTGTAAAGCTCGCTGCTTTTCCAAATTTTTTGACGAATGCAGACAAAGTCACCCAACTTTTTTGTACCTTTCCTTCTCCCCTTGCAAGCTCTAATGACAACAAGTCTTCTAGAGCCGGCTCTTTTGAAGAAGGAGCGACAAATTGTTGGCTTGCTTCTTGCATTCGAGATAGGCTCAGCAAACGGTCTTTTGGTAAGGTTTTAACCGGATGAATCATAAACACCAAGCAAGCCCCAACGACAAAAGCTAGCAAAGCCCCTGCAGCTTTTTGGAGGATCCGCTTATGATGTTCTATCCACTGTTTCATTTCTTCCATCCTTAATGCTCTTTCTATTCAAACTCCTTCTATTGTATAGAAAATTAGCGTATTTGTCTCGTCTTATCCCAAAAAAGAGGCGCTTGCCTCTTTCTTTTATTCATTGATTTAGTAGCTGTCTTTACTACTCAAGAGGAAATCTCCATTTTCTTGGCGAATAAAGGTCAAATCTACATAGTCCCCGTTTTTCTTTTGGAAGTCCATGACCAATTCTATCTTGTCTGAATCATCAGATGAACTCACCGTCAGATTGACTGCATCACCGTATTTTTTTAAAAGCTCTTTGTAAGAGGTCCCTCCAGCACCGGTCTCACTATCTCCAACCTTGAACCCATCTGCGAAGTTATCCTCAACCGTAAGATTTTTCCCAAATTGATTAAATTCAAATTTGACAAGCTGAAATTCTTTTCCTTTCTTAGAGTAGGTCGCTTTGACCTCTTTATTATAAGAGTTATCATCCCAGAATAATTTCAATTCTCCACTTTCAAATTGAACGGAGCTAGCTTTCCCATAAGCTTCAATCATTTCCTCAGGAGTCTCCCCAGCATCCTTTCTAGTCAAAAACTGAAGTTGTTCGATATCAGATTGTTCCCAGCTAAAATCAGCTTCCGCATCTTCAGAAGTCAATTGCTCCAAATCGATATTGGAAGAAGAACCAGACTGGTTACCTGACCAAGAAGTCTGCTTTCTAGATGATGACGTGCTAGGGCTAGCATGACCAATCAAATAGCCACTGACTCCACCGATAAGAATCCCAACTAAAATCCCAAGGGCAAAACGAATCGCCTTCTTGTCTGCAGTATCCATCGGTCTTCCAACAGGAGAAAGAGGAGCTTGTGGAATAGGTGTCTCAGGAACAGGCACTGTTTGCGGACCAATTGGTTGAGCTGCCATGTTTTGAGGAGCTTGAGGCGCAGGCTGGAATGGAGGAGTCGATTGGGGAGCAGCAACTACATCCCGATGTTCTCCAACAGTTGCTTCATCCACCTTTGGAGGCTCCACTGTTTCTGAAATAACTGGCTCGTCTGCTTCTTCTTTCATTGCTTTCGTCTCCGTCACTGAAAGGCCACTAGCTTCTGGAACGACCAAGTCTTCGGCTTCTTCTTTTGGGACAAAGGCTGGCGCAGCCACATCAAATTGAGGCGCACCCTCTACGGGAGTATGTTTCATAAATTGTTCTTGATCTTTCTCGGACATTTCGAATTCTCCTTTTTATTCTTCTCTTCTACTATAACATAAAACCAAGCAAGGACCAACTCCTGTCTTGATAGACTAAAAAAGATCGGAGAGATATCCGACCTTTTAGAAACTTATCTTAAAATTTCTTGCGAAGGGAGACAATAGCAATCAGTTAACCATATGATTGAGAAACATAACTAGATCGTGTTTTTATAATTGATTCCAGGGGACAAAAATATGAGTTTGTTTAGCAAGTAAAAAAACGACCTCTTGCGAGATCGTTTTGTCTATTGATTAAAGACGAGCGTTGAGTTCTGCTCCAAGTTCTTCAAATCCTGGTTTACCAAGAAGGGCAAACATATTTTTCTTGTAGGCTTCAACACCTGGTTGGTCAAATGGGTTGATCGCGTTCAAGTAACCTGAAAGGGCGATGGCCAACTCGAAGAAGTAGATGGCATAACCAAGAGTGAAGGCATCTTGCTCAGGAAGAGTTACGTACATGTTTGGCACGTCACCGTCTGTGTGGGCAAGAAGAACACCGTCAGTTGCTTTTTTGTTTACAAAGTCAACGTCTTTCCCTTGAAGGTAACCAAGTCCATCAAGGTCTTCTTCCAATGTAGGGATGATCACGTTCTTACGTGGTTTGTCCACACGGACAACTGTTTCAAACATGATACGAGTTCCTTCTTGGATAAATTGACCCAATGAGTGCAAGTCTGTTGAGAAGTTTGCTGAAGTTGGGTAAATACCTTTTTGGTCTTTTCCTTCTGTTCAGGCACACCTTATGGATGCATCTGCTGGAAATTCCCTTGCACTGGCTGGCTAGTTTGATTGACTTCAAGCTCTTTGCGCTTGACCTTGACCGTCTTTTTCTGGCATGCTTTTATCCTTATAAATTTTGTTGATTTGTCATATTGCGAAAACATTGAAAAACAATGACAAATTTTACAATATTAAAACATAAATTATTTTCCCTATCAAAAAGGGAGTGGGAAAGAACTTCAAACAAGTTAAAAAGTTCATCTTCCCACCCCCGCACAGTTGATCAGGCAATCTTTGGGGCTTAAAAAGCGAAGGAAGATGCCAATCAACCACCGCGTCATCTATTTTTTCTAATTTAGACCCAGAAGCCTGGACTTTTTGTCCAAGCTCTGAATCAATTTTTTTGACTTTTATGTTTCTAAATTGCTTGATTTTAAATTTTGTTATGGTCAAGCAGTTTCGAAAATCTGAATGGTAGAGTCCTTTTCAATTACTACTGCTTGGTCTGCTGCAACATGGAGAGTGCCCGGCAGGCTGCCCTCTTTTGAACCATCAAAAGAAATCGTGATATGGCCCAGTCCAGTTAAATTTTTTTCTACTACATTTCCTACGGCAGTAATCGAATATTCCTGACTATCTACCACCAGCTTTCCACCTTCTAGTATTGCACCTAGAAGATTTTTGTTATCGATTTTAAAACAATACTCTGCTAAGTCTTCCGGAGCTTCTTCTCCAAACAAAATGAGCATATTGGCATCTTGAATCATATTCTGAGCTTCAGGCCCCACTTGAATTACTTTAGCTTCAAAAATTTTCTTCATCTAATTCCTATTCATCCTTTCTCAAATCTGTCATAAACTTATGCTTATAGATAAGTTTAACATAATAGTTGCTATGTTTACGTGCATCTATCAAAGGTTTACTGATAAAGGCCAATACTAGCTATCCAAGCTACTAGCACCCGCGGAACACCATTGAGAAAGCGTGAATAAAGCACAGAAGGGACACCAACCTCAACTGTTTCAGCCTTGGCTTCAGATAGACCGAGTGCTACAGGAATGAAATCACAACCGTTTTGAGTGTTGATAGCAAATATAGCTGGCAGAGCCATTTGGGGCGGAATATTCCCTTTGCCGATTTCAACTCCAATTAAGGTTCCAATAATCTGACTGATAACAGCTCCGGGGCCTAACAAAGGAGATAGGAATGGCAAGGAACAGATAAAGCCAATCAAAATGAGTCCCCAGATGTTCCCAGCTAGGGGAACCATTAATTTTGCCAGCCAATTTCCAACACCTGAACCTTGAATAACCCCAATCAGCAAGGAAACAAAGGCCATGAAAGGAATGATCGTGTTGAGCATTGTTTGGATGGCTTCACGAGCAGCCTGGTTGAAAGTCGCAACGACCTTCCCAGCGCCCATCCCAATTCTTGCTACAATACTTGTTTCAGCTTTTTGCTCTGTAATTTTTTTACTAGTATCGTAAGTTGGCTTTTCTGTTACCACAGTTGTCGCTTTTTCGTCTTCATTAGCAGCAGAAATTTGATTAAGGCCAACTGCTGACACATAGATTTCCTCGGTTATATATTGAGCTAGAGGCCCACTTTTCCCTGTAGCTACAATATTTATTGTAGGGATCCCCTTTTTAGGATAAATACCACAGCGAAGAGTACCGCCACAATCCACGATTGCTAAAGCAATTTCCTCATCTGGGATAGAAGTTTTAAACCCATTAACAGCTTCCATACCGGTCAAATCAGCAATTTTATCCACAATATCTGGCTTTTCTCCTCCGCCAGTGATATAGATGAATTTATGCTTAGCTTCACTAGGTGTAATGACCAAAGGTCCTCCGAAACCGCCATTTCCTTTAACAACTTTTATACTCTTATATGACATAATTTCACTCTTTCTATAAATCAAATGTTTTACTCAAGGTAACACCTTGCTGTTTTGCTACATAAGCAGTTGTAAAATCGGTCACCCAACCGCCTACAAAGTTCATGACAAGCCCAACAAGCATGTAACGAATGGCTAAGTCCATTTGACTTAAACCTAAAGTTTGAATTCCTGTTGCAATTCCCATCCATACAAACAATTCCCCAGGATTGATATGCGGAAATACACCATTTGAAGTATGGCAGAACTGCATCTGAGCTGCTACAAAACTAGGTTTATAATATTCTGGTAAGAAACGTCCCATACTGATTGCCATCGGATTCCCCAGCATAAAGGCTGAAATGAAAGGTAAAATCATATACCGGCTAACAGGATTTTTGGCAGAAATCTTAGCCAGGGAATTGACCTTCTCTTCTCCCAAGAAAGCGATAAGGGTATTCATTGCAATCAATAGCATTAAGACAAGCGGTACAATATTTGTCATCCAGCTAATAAAGGTTTCTCCACCTAATTGGAAGAGTTTCATAAAACTCTCTGCAAAATTTGTAATGTGATTCATAAGGAACTCCCTTTCTTATTTTTTTTAAATAACTGTTTAATAGATAATTGTAAGTAATTCGCATAAAAGCCGAATCCCAGAAAAGAATCAGATGAACTTGTCTCTTTCTCAATACCTGCCTCATGCCAAAGATAGACTTTTCTAGCATCTTCTATGGCTGATTGCATCAACTTATTTTCTTTTCTCACAAGAGGATTATACTTGTCAAAATAATGGATGTCTTCTCCAACATAATCGTCCATATTTTGAAAACGTGCTAAGATTGTGACTCCTTGCATTTTGCTAGCTTTAAGAACCCGACCGTTTTCATCAACCGCGAACATGACAATCGTACCGGATTTGATTCTTCCGGACTTCCTGCCAATCGCTACGCGCCCCAGTCTTCGGAGCATCGTATAGGTCTTATTGAAGTCTTTGAGTTGCTGCCAGCCGAGGAACATTTGAAATATATAAGCTGCCATGACAAATACAGCGAAAATTATTAGCGAATTCATTAAAATACTCCTTTGCTCTTAGAAAATGATAGAAACTCTGTCTCTGTTTCTACAGCCCTCAAAGCTTCTTTTAGAGAAGGCTCTCCTGCAATTCGAAAAATGTCGTCATACAATTCCAGCAATTCACTCTCCATTTTGCTTTCAATTTCTGAGGGAATGGCGACTAGAAAGATAAATTCAATCCAATCATCTCCTTTTTGATAAGGCTCTTCTAGCTTTCCAAACATTAAAATAGTCTTTGCATAACCCTGGTTAATTGTATGGGGGAAGGCAATTCCTCCACCAAAAATGGTTGATTGTTTTTTCTCCCTATCAATTATCCGATTTCTAAAACCTTCATCAATCATCTGAAGTTTCTCTAACTCTGCAACCATATTTAGCAAGTATTGCTGATAGGTTTTTTGGGGACTCAACCGAAGAAAACGTAAGCTGACTGTTTCTAGATTTTTTTGATGAAAAGCATTGGCCCTCTGCCATTCTTCCCGCAGCCATTGATCATCAAAAAGATGATTAACTTGAATGACTGGAGATTTAGAATCTTTATATTTTAGAGGAACTGTCGTAAAAATCGCGAAATAGTCCTGATTCAAATCCAGATTAAAATCCTCTTCAGAATACTGAGTAATGTCTACATCATTTCCAAGGATTCGTCTGAGTTGCTGAATAATCATCGCAGCAGTTCCTCTTCCTGTTGTGCAAACTACTGCTATCTGCTTGCGAGAACCATTTACAACAGAGTTTTGCTTTCTTAAAATCATTTCAAAATACAAAGCCAGATATCCGATTTCAGATAATTCCAATTCAGAACCAAAAATTGCAGACAGTTCTTCTCCAGCAATTTTCGCCATTTCAAAAGCAAAAGGATATTGAGTTTGAACCTCGCCATGGAATATATCATTAGCTTGCACATGGAAAATCAGTCGATTGATTAAGGGGCCTAGATGAGACTTGATTTCTTCAAATAATTCTTCATCATCAAAGTTAACCAACATTGTTTCTTTGACTTTCTTGACAATCCCTTGAAAAATGTTTGCAAGCTGTTCAGATTGATAAGACGGCTTGCTTAAAGTGTCAATAAAACGGATATTAAACGGAAAACACAAAAAGTCTATTTCAAACTGACTGAGGGAAATCTTATAAGTCATCTCAATATGATAGATTAATTTTTCAACCAAAGGTGTCTCTGTTAAATCATTCCTATAGTAAGGAATAGGGCAACTCAACACCCTAGATGCATAAATACGCTCCACCATAATTGAAATTGTCTTTCGAAGAAGTTCCTTTGTTTCTTTCGGGATTTTATACTCCTGGAGTAGCGTCTCCAGAAAAGAAGATGTTGCCTCGGTGAGTGTCTTTCCTTCAAAGTAAGGGGCCACTTGGTGAATATAGAGCAAGCGCAAATTCAGCTCGGACCCCAAGACCTCCAGCCCACGGTTGGGCTTTCCTGAAATAGTGATAGAGTAACTCTCTGCCAAAGATTTTACTTGTTTTAAATCCTTATTAAGGGTACTTCTACTAACACCTGCCTCCTCAGCCAAGTCGTCAATAAGAAGAGGGGAGGTTGACTTAATTAAACGTTTTAGTAAATAGGCAATTCTTTTACTGGAAGAATTGAAGTCACTCTCCCGTTTTAAACTACCAGATAAAATCCTTTCCAACTCAGTATAGTCATACACCTCTAACATTAACTTATCATCTTGTGAGATAATCTGGATACTCGGAGCCAAAACATCATTTAATTGTTGGATACTCTTTTGCAAGGTTTGCATACTAATATCCAGCTCTGAGCGCATATCTACCAAGGAATAAGTTGGCTGTGAGACCATTTTTTCTAAAATGTTATACCATCGATTTACTATGGTCAACTCTCTTCCTCACCTTCATTTTTTTAACCGCGAGTTTTCCCCCCGGCAATATTTGTAGTGACTCCAGTTATATAGCTAGAACGGTCTGAAATATAGAATGCTACAAGGTCAGCTACTTCCCGTAGTTTACCACTTCGTCCCAAAGGAGTTGTTGAAGTTGAAGCATAACCAGCTCGAATATCTTCTACCGTCTTTCCACGGGTATAAGCAAGAGCTTCCTCATAAGAAAGAGTTCGAAGTCCCGTAGCTTCCATAATTCCTGGAGCAATTCCAACCACACGTACACCATGCTTACCCAGCTCTTTTGCCCATGAACGAGTGTAACTATAGACTGCTGCTTTTGTGGCAGCATAGGCACTTTGTCCTTCAGAACCTTCCAAGCCTGCTTCTGAAGCCATGTTCACAATTACACCTTTTCCATTTTTCACTAAAATACGTCCCACTGCCTGACTAACCAGATACAAACCTTTTTGATTAATCATCGTTACTTTTTCGAACGTCTCATCGTCCAATTCGTAAGGACCTTTAGGATTTTCTGCATCGATTAATAATCTAGGGATATTAATCCCTGCATTATTGACCACTGCATCAATATTGCCAAATCTTTCAACTATTTTGGCAACACCCTCTTCTACTTCAGAGCGAGAAGTTACATCAACTTTTACAAATAATAGATTTGGATGACGCAAATCGTTGTCGCTAAGATCGAAATTCGCTACATTGACACCTAATTCCAGCAATTCTTCAACGATTGCCTTACCGATCCCAGATGACGCGCCAGTCACAAGAACTGTTTTGCCTTTTATGTTTAACCAATCATTCATTTTGATACCTCTCAAATTTTATTTACAAGGCAATTATACAGCGCTTTCATAAAAGAATTAAGACACTCTTTTTTATACTGTTCAAAAAAATAATAAACTAATTATGAGGCTTGTACTAAAAAATCCACAAGAAATGAACTTGTGGATCTCTTTTTATACTCTAAATGAACTCAAGGCATATAAGAATCAAAGGCGTGCATTCAGCTCAGCACCCAGCTCTTCAAAGCCTGGTTTTCCAAGAAGGGCAAACATGTTTTTCTTATAAGCCTCAACTCCAGGCTGGTCAAATGGATTGATACCATTCAGGTAGCCAGAAAGAGCAATAGCCAACTCAAAGAAGTAAATAGTGTAGCCCAAAGTGAACTCATCTTGCTCAGGCAGTGTCACAAACATATTTGGAACTCCACCATCAGTGTGTGCTAACAGCACTCCATCTGTAGCTTTTTTATTGACAAAGTCAACATCTTTTCCTTGCAAGTAGCCAAGACCGTCCAAGTCTTCTGCCAATTCAGGAATCAGCACATTTTTGCGAGGTTTATCTACACGTACAACTGTTTCAAAGAGGATACGGGTACCTTCCTGGATAAATTGTCCCAGAGAGTGCAAGTCTGTTGAGAAGTTGGCTGAAGTTGGGTAAATCCCTTTTTGGTCTTTCCCTTCTGACTCACCAGCCAGTTGCTTCCACCACTCAGAGAAGTATTGTAGAGATGGTTCATAGTTAGCTAGAACTTCTGTCAGATAACCTTTACGGTACAAGATATTGCGTACAACTGCATATTGATATGCTTCATTTTCAGCCAACTTATCAGAAGCATAAGCCTTGCGAGCAGCATTTGCTCCTTCCATTAACTTGCTGATATCAGCCCCTGCAGCTGCGATTGGCAAGAGTCCCACTGCTGTCAATACTGTAAAACGACCACCTACACTATCAGGCACTACAAAAGTATCCCAGCCATTAGCATCTGCTTCAACCTTAACTGCACCTTTAGCGCGGTCTGTAGTTGCATAAATCCGTTTATTTGCTTCTTCCTGACCATACTTCTTAACCAAGAGTTCTTTGAAGACACGGAAAGCAATAGCAGGCTCTGTAGTCGTTCCTGACTTAGAAATAACGTTGACAGAGAAATCTTTGTCTGATACATAGTCTACCAAATCAGCCAAATAGCTTGAAGAAATAGAATTTCCAGCATAGAGGATTTGAGGTGCCTTGCGTTCTTCCTTGCTTTGTAGATTTACAAAAGAATTATTCAAGAAATCAATAGCTGCACGAGCTCCTAAATAGGAACCACCAATACCGATTACGATCAATACCTCACTATCAGATTGGATTTTAGCAGCAGCCTTTTGAATACGAGCAAATTCATCTTTGTCATATTCTTCAGGCAAGTTCAACCAGCCAGTCATTTCTGCCCCAGGACCTGTACCATTTCGCAGAGCAGAATCTGCAGCAGTCACTTGAGGCTGCATATAATCTAGTTCATGTGGTGCTACAAATTTATCTAACACCTTTGAGTAGTCAAATTTAATATGTGACATGTTTATCCTCCAATTGTTCTTTTCTTTTATGATAACGCTTTAAGAAAAAATAAGCAAGTGCTTTCACTATTTTAAAACGTTTACATTTTATATTCTATACTATTTTTCTAAATAAGCTAACCTTAGGACATAACCGAGAGCACTCGTTTGCGTAAGACAACAAATTTTAGGCCTATTGAGAAGAACAATTTTGATTGACAAGAAAACAAATACGCTTCTTAAGATTGGATGTCAGCTGAATTCATTTCAGGTCCGTTCAAACTAGATTCGCTGCTCCAATATTCATCTGCACCTTTTAGGCTTGATTCATTATACTTCGGAACCTAGTTCTCACTTTGTTCGAACTGCGTCAATGCACCTAAGTTCATCCGCGTCCGTTGGACTTGATTCACTAAGGGCTATCATAGGTTTACAGCTTTTTCCCTAGCGGGAAAAACTGCATCCATTGCTCTAGGATTCTTCTGCGTCCCTTGGACTTGACTCATCAAGAGCAATAGAAAAGAGCACACAGTTCACTTCGCTTAGGGCTGCTGGATTCCTCCCCTGACCCGCTTCACGCAGAACTGTTGCTCCAGTAATTAGTATAACACAAACTTTCTTTTTTGGCTAATTTTCTTTACTTTTTCCTGCGATTTCTGAAAAAGTTCTGCATAATCGCCGCACATTCTTCTTCTAAAAGGCCGCTTTCAACCTCTACGCGATGATTCAACCGCTCATCCGTCAGGATATCGTAGAGACTGCCCCCAGCACCGAATTTCTGGTTTTTCGCCCCATAGATTACCTTGGGAATGCGAGCCAGACCGATGGCGCCACTGCACATGACACAGGGCTCAATCGTGACAAAAAGCGTCGTATCCAGCAGGCGCCAGCTATTTTCACGCTGATTGGCCTCCTCGATCGCCATGATTTCCGCATGCATGACCGCCCGCTGCAGCTCCTCACGCGCATTATGTCCACGCCCGATAATCTGACCATCCTTGACCAAGACACAGCCAATCGGTATTTCATCATTGGCGAGGGCAATCTCCGCCTCCTTCAGGGCTTCCCTCATAAACATCGCTTTTTCCTCTATCGTGTAGTTCATCTCTTCCTTCTTCCTTTTAGTTTCTTTGTTCATTATACCATAGGCAGCTTACGACTCACAAAAAAAGCCGCCGATTGGGCGACTCTTATGGGAGATTATTATGAAAAAGTTTAGGAGGTTTAAACAAAGTTAGGAGGTCTTTGTTTATGATCTTAGTATATCTCAGAGGTCTTAAAGTAAGCTTAAGTAGCAAAAGAGAGTGGGACAGAAATCGGTAATTCGTTA
>NZ_KV807495.1:0-7509 GCF_001812015.1 Streptococcus sp. HMSC073D05 | reverse complement strand
GAGAGGCTAGGATTTTTGTCCCAGCCTCTTTTAAATTATTTACTTGACCAGACACTTTCAAGGATATTGGTTTGGTCACGATCTGGTCCGACTGAGAAGGTTGAAATGCGCACACCAACCAACTCACCGATCCGGCGAACATAATTGCGGGCATTTTCTGGAAGCTCATCCAAGTGACGGACACCGGTGATGTCTTCTGACCAACCTGGTAATTCTTCATAGATTGGTTTGCAACGTTTGAGTTGCTCCAAGCTTGCTGGGTAGTGGTCAATGCGTTCTCCATCCAAGTCGTAAGCCACACAGATCTTCACTGTATCCAAACCTGACAGAACGTCGATGGAGTTCAAGCTGAGGTTGGTAATTCCTGACACACGACGGCTATGGCGCATGACAACTGAGTCAAACCAACCGACACGACGTGGACGACCGGTTGTTGTCCCATACTCATGGCCGACTTCACGGATCCGATCACCCACTTCATCAAAGAGTTCTGTAGGGAATGGTCCGTCACCGACACGGCTGGTATAGGCTTTACATACACCGACAACCTTGTCGATCTTGCTTGGGCCGACACCTGATCCGATGGTCACTCCACCTGCAACAGGGTTTGAAGAGGTTACAAATGGATAAGTTCCTTGGTCGATATCCAACATAACCCCTTGTGCTCCTTCAAAGAGCACGCGCTTGCCGTTATCCAAAGCATCGTTCAAGATAACAGAAGTATCGGTTACATATTGTTTGATTTGTTGACCATATTCATAGTATTCTTCGAAGATATCGTCAAATGAAAGAGGCTCTGCATCATAGAGTTTGGTAAATTGACGGTTCTTTTCTTCCAAGTTGATGCGAAGGCGTTCTGCGAAGACGTCGCGGTCCAAAAGGTCCGCAATCCGGATTCCCACACGCGCAGCCTTGTCCATGTAGGCTGGTCCAATCCCTTTAATCGTCGTTCCGATCTTGTTGTCTCCCTTAGACTCTTCTTGGAGACGGTCTAATTCGATATGGTAAGGGAGGATGACATGGGCGCGGTCTGAAATGCGCAAACTGTCTGTTGTCACACCTTCTTCATGAAGATAAGCCAACTCTTTGACCAATGATTTAGGATTGATCACCACGCCGTTTCCGATGACAGAAATCTTTTCAGGGAAGAAGATACCTGAAGGAATCAAGTGCAACTTGAACTTTTTGCCATCAATCACGATGGTGTGACCGGCATTGTCCCCACCTTGGTAGCGAGCAATGACTTCTGCATTGGCTGATAGGAAGTCTGTAATCTTCCCTTTTCCTTCATCTCCCCACTGGGTTCCTACAACAACTACTGATGTCATATCTTTGTCTGAGCTATATAGCTCGTCCTTTCTTGAAAAGCAGGCAGGAATCTCACCTGCGATTATGTTTTATACCTCATTATATGAAAAATTTGACAATTTTTCAAGGAGGGTTCATCATTTCATTTGTTTTTTCTCTTATGTAGACGAATTACATTTTTACAAAATATGTATTTTCTGAATTTTAGTACTTAATTTAAAATAAAAGTTCGGAATTTTTGTAAAATCGTAGCGGAAATTTGCTTTCTTTTTCCGTTTGTAATAGACTAAAATAACTACCATAGGACGGTGAAACGATGACGATTAATCAATTACTGCAGAAACTGGATACATCAAGCCCTATTCTCCAAGCGACCTTTGGTCTGGAGAGGGAAAATCTGCGAGTTACAACTGATGGACACTTAGCTCAAACTGCTCATCCGAGTCAGCTTGGTTCCCGCAATTTCCACCCGACCATCCAAACAGACTTCAGCGAACAACAACTGGAACTAATTACACCTATTGCTCACTCTACTAAGGAAGCGCGGCGCTTACTGGGAGCTATCAGCGATGTGGCAGGCCGCTCAATTGACCAGAGTGAATGCCTGTGGCCTCTGTCCATGCCACCGCAGCTGACTGAAGAAGATATTATCATCGCCCGTCTGGAAAACGAATACGAACGCCACTACCGAGAGGGTTTAGCGAAAAAATATGGCAAAAAACTACAGGCCATCTCTGGCATCCACTACAACATGGAGCTAGGGAAAGATCTGGTCGCTGCTCTCTTTCAAGTCAGCTCCTATCATTTACTCAAGGACTTTAAAAATGACCTCTATCTCAAACTGGCTCGAAACTTTCTGCGTTTCCGATGGCTCTTAACCTATCTCTACGGTGCTGCTCCTCTGGCAGAAGCCGGCTTCTACAGTCAGGAATACCCGCAGCCTATCCGCTCTTTTCGCAACAGCAACTATGGCTATGTCAATGACGAGAATATTCAGGTGTCCTACACTTCTTTGGAGCAATATGTAACCGATATTGACAACTACGTTCAGTCTGGCGAGCTCAGTGCTGAAAAAGAATTTTACTCAGCCGTTCGCTTCCGTGGACAGAAGCACAATCGCGCCTATCTGGAGCAGGGTATCACCTATCTGGAATTCCGCTGCTTCGATCTCAATCCTTTTGACCATTTGGGCATTAGCCAAGAGACCTTAGATACTGTCCATCTCTTTTTACTGGGCCTGCTCTGGCTAGATGATGTAGAAAATGTTGATGCAGTATTAAAAGCTGCCCATGATTTGAACCAGAAAATTGCTTGTAGCCACCCGCTGACTGCCCTGCCAGATGAGGCAGACAGCTCAGCCCTTCTCCAAGCCATGGAAGAGCTCATCCAGCATTTTGAACTGCCAACTTACTATCAAACTTTGCTGGACCAGATGAGAGAGGCTCTCTTACATCCTCAGCTGACACTGTCAGGACAGCTCCTGCCCCATATCCAGCAAGATTCCTTAACAGCTTTTGGTCTAGAAAAAGCAGAAGAATACCACCGCTATGCCTGGACTGCTCCTTATGCCCTCAAAGGCTACGAAAATATGGAACTGTCCACCCAGATGCTACTCTTTGATGCTATTCAAAAGGGGCTAAATGTCGAAATTTTAGATGAAAAGGACCAATTTCTCAAGCTTTGGCATGGTAGTCATGTAGAATATGTCAAGAACGGCAATATGACCTCCAAGGATAACTATGTCATCCCTTTGGCCATGGCCAATAAAACAGTCACCAAAAAGATTTTGGCAGCAGCTGACTTTCCCGTTCCAGCTGGAGCAGAATTTTCTTCTCTAGAAGAGGGACTGGCCTACTACCCTTTGATTAAGAACCGAGAAATTGTTGTCAAACCCAAGTCAACTAACTTCGGACTGGGCATCTCTATCTTCCAAGAGCCAGCTAGCCTGGAAGCTTATCACAAGGCTCTGGAGATTGCTTTTTCAGAAGATGTCGCCGTCTTAGTGGAGGAATTTATCGCTGGAACGGAGTACCGCTTCTTTGTCTTAGACGGACAATGCCAAGCAGTCCTCTTGCGAGTGGCGGCCAATGTCGTCGGAGACGGTCAGCATACCGTGAGAGAATTGATTGCCATCAAAAATGACAATCCTCTGCGGGGCCGAGATCATCGTTCACCGCTTGAAATCATTGAACTGGGGGACATTGAACTGCTCATGCTGGACCAGCAAGGCTATGGACCAGATGATATCCTGCCTGCTGGAGTCAAGGTTGACTTGCGGCGCAATTCCAACATTTCTACTGGCGGAGACTCGATTGATGTCACAGACAGTATGCACCCATCTTATAAGGAACTCGCTGCGGACATGGCAAAGGCTATGGGAGCCTGGGCCTGTGGCGTTGATCTCATCATCCCTGACAGCTCTGCTATTTCCACAAAGGAAAATCCCAACTGTACCTGCATCGAGCTCAACTTCAATCCTTCTATGTATATGCACACCTATTGTGCTGAGGGGCCGGGACAAAGCATTACTCCGAAAATACTAGCTAAACTTTTCCCAGAAATGGACCTATAAAGTAAGAAAACGCAGAAGATGTCTCTGCGTTTTTGTTTTGTAACCGAGGTAGAGTTTTAGATGATAACCTAAAAAGATTAAGCATGGTCCTCCTACAAGTTTAAAATAGCAAGTCATTTGCTGTAAAATCATCCTCTAACAAGCAAATTTCAAACCTCTCCTGCATATAGCAGAGGAAATCTTCCCTTTTTCCCAAAAAGAATCATAGGCCGCGAATACAAGGCTAGTATCATCTGAACAAGTTCCAGCCAGTTACTGTTGGCTTCCATAGCCCACCATCTCAATCGCTTTAAAACTGCCTCGGGTTAAAAATTCATACGGAACCCCTAATGCATCAGCTACCGCCAAACCATAGACTGCCGCTTTCAAAGATTGGTTCATGCTAGCCTCCTTTGTTTTATTATACTATTTTTGGTCTTAAAATTCTTCCTAACCCCAAAAAACAAGCGCAGGCCTGCGCCTGTTTTTCTATTTTGTGCTAAAATAGTAGGTATGGACAAAATTATTAAAACTATCTCAGAAAGTGGTGCTTTTCGTGCTTATGTACTAGACAGTACAGAAACCGTACGAACAGCCCAAGAAAAACATCATACACAAGCTAGCTCCACGGTCGCACTTGGCCGCACCCTCATTGCCAGTCAAATCTTGGCAGCAAACGAGAAAGGAGATACTAAAATTACGGTCAAAGTCCTTGGGACTAGCTCACTCGGAGCCATCATCACCGTGGCAGATACCAAGGGAAATGTTAAAGGCTACGTGCAAAATCCTGGAGTGGATATTAAGAAGACGGCAACTGGTGAAGTCCTGGTGGGACCATTTGTCGGAAACGGAGAATTCCTGGTCATTACTGACTATGGTACGGGAAATCCTTATAACTCCATGACCCCTCTTGTGACCGGTGAAATCGGAGAAGACCTGGCCTTTTATCTGACGGAAAGCCAACAAACACCTTCTGCAGTTGGACTCAATGTCCTTTTGGATGACGAAGACAAGGTCAAGGTGGCTGGTGGTTTCTTGCTCCAGGTCTTGCCAAATGCCAAGGAAGAAGAAATCGCGCGCTTTGAAAAACGCATCCAAGAAATGCCTGCCATCTCCACACTGTTGGAGTCCGAAGACCATATTGAAGCTCTTCTTGCCGCTATCTATGGGGATGAACCTTTCAAACGCCTCTCTGAAGAAGAACTTCGCTTCCAGTGCGACTGCAGCCGTGAGCGTTTCTTGAACGCTTTAGCAAGTCTGCCAGCTAGTGATCTGAAAGAGATGAAAGATGAAGATCACGGTGCAGAGATTACCTGCCAATTCTGCCAAACACACTACCACTTTGACGAAAATGACTTGGAGGAACTCATTCGTGACAAATCTTAATACGCCATTTATGATCGGGGATGTCGAAATCCCTAACCGTACTGTCCTAGCCCCAATGGCCGGAGTGACCAACTCAGCTTTCCGGACCATTGCCAAAGAACTAGGGGCGGGACTCGTTGTGATGGAAATGGTCTCTGACAAGGGAATCCAGTACAACAATGAAAAGACGCTTCACATGCTCCATATCGATGAAGGAGAAAATCCTGTATCGATCCAACTCTTTGGAAGTGACGAAGATAGCCTCGCACGCGCAGCTGAATTTATCCAAGAAAATACCAAGACTGATATCGTGGATATCAACATGGGTTGCCCCGTCAATAAAATCGTAAAAAACGAAGCGGGTGCCATGTGGCTCAAGGACCCAGATAAGATCTACTCCATCATCAATAAGGTTCAATCTGTCCTTGATATCCCCCTCACTGTTAAAATGCGGACGGGTTGGTCGGATCCTTCCCTAGCAGTTGAGAACGCCCTCGCTGCTGAAGCCGCAGGTGTCTCTGCCCTTGCCATGCATGGGCGAACTCGGGAGCAAATGTATACGGGGCATGCGGATCTTGAGACCCTTCACAAGGTTGCACAAGCTCTGACCAAGATTCCATTTATCGCAAACGGAGATATCCGTACAGTTCAAGATGCCAAACAACGAATCGAAGAAGTCGGTGCTGATGCGGTCATGATCGGTCGCGCTGCTATGGGTAATCCTTATCTCTTCAACCAAATCAACCACTACTTTGAAACAGGAGAAATCCTGCCTGATTTGACTTTTGAAGACAAAATGAAGATTGCTTACGAACACTTGAAACGCTTGATCGATCTCAAAGGTGAGCACATTGCCGTTCGTGAATTCCGTGGCCTCGCCCCTCACTACCTCCGTGGGACTTCTGGCGCAGCCAAACTCCGCGGCGCCATCTCCCAAGCTAGCACTCTGGCTGAGATTGAAGAACTCTTACAATTAAAAGCATAGAAACACAAAAAGCGAGAGTGGGACAAAAATCGGTGATTCGTTAGAATTCGATTTCTTTGTCCCGCCTCCGCACAGTTGAGTAGGGCTGTAAAAGCTGATGAAATCAGCATAGTAGAGTCCACTCAAGCACTGCGTCTTGCTCGATAATCCAAGACAATTGAGAGGCTAGGACTTTTGTCCCAGCCTCTTTTTATAGATTGTCTGTTTGCAGGCCGAGTTGTTTGACTCTGGCGGTGTAATAGGTCATGATCAAAAAGAGGTTGGCTGTGATCAACCAGATGGACCATTGGTGAATGAAATGCATGAGGATGGCCACGCTAATCGCTCCCGCAACAAAGCTTCCAACAACAATCCCGTAATTCATGGCCTGACGCCGATACTCGTCCAAATCTCCCTTTCCTCGAGTGATTCGATACAAGGCCGTCAGCATCTTGCGATAATTGCCGGAAGTCATAAAGATCACATAAGGGTGATTTTCGATGAGGCTCCCTGTAAAGGTCAACATCATCATCCCTGTCCCAAAAGCAATAAAGGGAACTTCTACAGGTGGTATGACAGACACCAAGGGAATCAGGAGTGTCACCACAAACAAAGGAATCAACATCTTGGTTCGCCAAAAGGCTGTCTTGCGATATTCTTTGATATGGAGGGCAACCAGAAAGCCGATCGAGAAAAATAGAATAGATGAAAAACGCATGATGGTATTTTCGACACGGGGATCGTGCCAATCAGCGATGAGAAGCAGGAGGTTCCCCGTTTGGGTCGCGACCAAACTCCGGTAGTGCATGTGGCAAAAGACATCGAGGCTTCCTCCGATAAAACCAAGCAGAGCCCCCATCAGTCGTGTATTTTGTGGTAAAATTATTTTTTCTTCCATAGTTTTGTCTCTTTTGATTTCAATTATTTTTATTATACCACTTTGCACACAAGTGGAGCAGGAAAAATCATGACCTCCCGCCAAACGGGTGTTTTGTACCAGGGCTATAAGCCTAGATAACTAGCCAGCGCCTAAAGACGCTGGCTTTCACTTTGTTCAAGCCTTATTGTATTTGACTCGTCACAAGCCTCTCAAAAAGGCATATGTACTACTTGCCACTATCCCTAAAGGGATCTTCATATTCTTTTACACTCAACTTATCTAAAGCAATATCTTTTCGCTCTTGTTCCTGAATGTATTTCTTTATTGTGGCTTCATTGAGGCCAACTGTACTCACATAATATCCCTCTTTCCAAAAATGTCGATTCCCAAACTTATATTTCAGATTGGCGTGTTTATCGAACATCATTAGAGCACTTTTAC